>CAIMEB010000268.1 GCA_903839855.1 uncultured Methylococcaceae bacterium | reverse complement strand
GCGAACCTTCATTATACCCAAATTTGCTGATCGCTTAGGGCTGAAATGCTCCGCTTGGCTCACTATTACAGTAGCGGTTTTCTTTGAGGACTGGAAGCTTTATGAGGGTTGGGGGCAAAAAGTTTAAAAACTTGAACATCGAGTTAAAGCATTTATCGAATAGCTTGACCAAGCATAGTCTGATGGATGCTCTATCATCAAAGTAACGGACATATTGCCTACCTATGGCTTGCATCATAGAACTGACCGCATTTTCAACTCTGGGCGTGCAGAGCAGATGAACATGATTGGTCATTAATACCCAGGCATGAATATCAACCTGATATTTTTTTGAGTAGTCTTTCAACCAAACTGCGTAAGTCGCAAAGCCCTGTTCTCCAGCAAAGCAAACCTGACGGTTATTGCCTCGCTGGATGATATGTTGTGGAACACCAACTGGGCATATCCTGTTCAGTCGAGCCATTTCGCTTTCTCTGAAATAATGAATAGAAAGAGACACTATACGGAAAACTAAAATTTAAGTTTACTCTGACCCCAGTTACTCCAGTTACTACACCCTGACCCCAGTTACTACACCAAATCGTCTAGGTCAATATTTAATGCATCCGCAATTCTTTTAAGTGTAGATATACTACCTACACGTTTACCTACTTCCATTTGGGCAATGCTGGCTTGAGCCATACTTACCTTTCCTGCTAACGCTACTTGGCTTATCCCCCTGTATTCACGCCATACCTTTATTTTGTTTTCACCTGCTATCAAGCGCTCAACAACCTCACTAGGAATAAACACATCATCACTGGCTATTGCCTCGTCATAAGCCTTAATATCATCCAGCATTTCCGCTTTTTCAAGTAGCAGTGTATAGGTGTCAACGGGTAAGATAGCGTATTGCCTGGTACCGTTTTGCTCAATAAATTGTACGTTCATTTGTAAATATCGCCCCTAATGCCTACGTTAATGACATCAATCACCATTATCTCATTTATTTTATGATAAATAGCTCTATAACTACCTATTCGTAATCTAAAGCCCTCCCTCCCTTCAAGCTTTTTTATATCCAAACCATCTTCTTGATTATCCGCTAACAAAGAAAAAGAGCCGGTGAATTTTTCGGCAATTTTTCGGGGCATCTTTGACAATGCTTTGACTGCTGATTTTCGGTATATGATTTTATACATCGTTAGATTATAGCATTGAGTAATAATTTAACAATAGCATTAACAAGTATACTACCAAGTCCAATCCCACTGACTGTCCATGACTACATGGCTAAAGCCTCAGCCATACCCTCAATTACTCTGACCCCTGTTATACTTATCGAGCATTTAGAAAAACATGGGGAGCAGTGTCGTTAAGTTGGCAAAGTAGTACCAAATATGTGCAAATCAATAAACTTCGGTACTGCCGAAAGCATTAAAGTAAATCCCCGGTGTAAATTTGACAAATAAGGTGCTGGTTGGAAACTGCACAACAAGTGGTGAAAGTGGATGAAAGAAAGACAGCTTGGCAAAATTAGGTGGCGGGAGTTTCATGGAACAAAATCGGCAGTTCACCGACTAAATCCGGTTTTTTACCCTTAACCTATGGCAAAAGCCTTTGATTTACGAATAATGGTGTCAGCCCTTATTGCTAAAACGGAGAACGATCATGAACGAAGCGGCACAAACACTCTACCTGAGCATTCAAGCCTATTCTTTGGATAAAGTTGGCGCAAGTCTTAGCTTTAGCCGACGCTTAGCCAGAGAAAACAACTGGACCAAGGAGTATAGTCAGCGCGTTATCGACGAATATAAAAAATTCATCTTATTGGCGATGGTATCCGGGCACGAGGTGTCACCCTCCGACTCGGTTGATCAAGTCTGGCATTTGCATTTAACCTATACTCGCGACTACTGGAATGAATTCTGCGAAAAGATATTGGGTACTCCCTTACATCATGGCCCCACGCGCGGCGGGCAAACAGAACAACAGAAATATTGGCAAATGTACCAACAGACTCTTAACAGTTATGAGCGGCTGTTTAAGGAAAAGCCACCCCTTGATATTTGGCCTATGCCCGAACAACGGTTTGGGCGAGACTTGCATTTTGTGCGGGTTAATACAGAACGCTATTGGTTTATGCCTAAACCGACTTGGTCATGGCTCAGAAAAAAAAGACAAACCATCCAGTTACCATTGCTATTACTGTTGTCTGTTGTTATCAGTGGGTGTGCAGCGGTGTCGCCGCTATTGATCACTGCCATGGCAGTCGGTGAGTTAATTTGGCATAATGACTTTATGACCTTAAGCCCTAATACCTTTTTAGGATTTTACGCAGGAACATTTTTAGCACTGTTGCACATAACGCGAGCTTTGAATAATTATCGGTCGAGGCAATTTCAACCACCCACTCCAGCAATTCAGGTGCGATTAAGTACCGAGCAATTAGCCTATCTCGCTGGTGGATCTAAACGTGTGATAGAAACAGCTTTGGTAGCACTGCTTGAACGAGGAACTGTCCAGCTCAATGAGGACAATATGACTTTTGAGTTGGTTGATTCGTATCAACCACAGTCCCTGGTAGAGCAAGCTATCATCGAAGCCATCAATAATGGTCGGAATGAGATCCCTGCGCTGTTTGCAGCGGTGCAGTACAGCACCATTGATATTCGTGACCATTTAATTACGCTACGATTATGGGTGGGTACTGAATACCTTAAAATAGGGTTGTTATTCATTCCACTTCTTTTGTTGGGCTTAGCACGTTTGAAGCTTGATCTAAGCTCTGGATACCCCGTTTTTCCTCTGATGGCTTTACTTATTCTTACTGTTATCACACCGTTTATGTTTAAGGATAAAAAATGCACCGCATACGGTGCCGCAGTTTTACAGGACTTAAAGAAAGAATATGCATCTAGCAATACCCAGCAACCCTTATGTTATGCAGTGGCGGTCAATGGGCTGCCTGCTTTGTCCGATACGGAGTTGGCAAACATAGCGATAGCCTTATTTCCCAGTCCTAAGCGCAGTTGGATTGATACTAATGGAGGTGACGGTGGAGGATGTGGCGGTGGTGGTGACGGTGGATGTGGCGGATGCGGAGGCTAATAAAACTCAGCCAGCCCAGATGCGAGATCGATCCTTGTGACCTTGAGAAGCCGCATAAGCCAATCCGCTTAGCTATGGTATTAAAGTAGAGTAGCCATTATTTAACGCCTTGCGCAAATCCTCCAGATAGTTTCCGCCTATCGCTAATTCAATAGTAGAGCAACGAAAAGTGACATTGTGACATTCACTCTTAATGGCATCAGGCTTATGTCCATTAACATGTTCCAAATTAACCAGATGACTTTTATGAATTCGCATAAACCTTGGTACTTGCCAATCTTTTAGTGCCCTATTAACACCATCAAGAACATCACCATTGATCAGTTGAACCCTAACCGTATTACCGTTGTTATTGCTTTGAATATATAAAATCTCTTTTGGATTGATATACTTGGTACACCAGATCGTTTCGCCTCGACTTACGGTCTTGTGTTTAATTTCAATTCGGGACGCTAGTTGGGGTTGGTTTTTAGTTATCTCTTTGCGTATCCTGTCTAAGACTTGTGTTAACTTGGTATCATCCAAGGGCTTAACTAAATACCCGTAAGGCCCTACCAAATGAGCTTCTAACGCATGCTCTTTAAAGCCGGTGGTAAAGACTATCCAGGGCTTTTTAGGCAAATCTAAACGATCTATACGATAAGCCAGGTTCAGTCCTGCGCGTTCACCTTCAGATTGAATATCAATATCCAAAAATACACCATCAATCTGTTTAGCTTGGGCTTCTATGATCTTCTGGGCGCTAGCAGTTTCTTCAAACTCGCCAACGATTTCCACATCGGGATGCAGAGATAATAAATATTTTAGTTCATCCCTCGCCAGCTCACGATCTTCGACGATAATGACGCGCATTTTTTTCAACATGACTAACCCCTTTTTACTTGTCTCAACATCGCGACAGTGCCACCACCTATGACGCTATCAAAACTTAATTCGACGTGTTCACCAAACACCAAGCGCAAACTTTGTAACAATTGATGTAGCGCCACGCCACCGCCTTTATTTTTCGACTGTACCGGACGAAGACCCAACTCTGTCAAACGTTCAGATGCAATTCCTCGACCGTTATCAATCACTTTTAATAGCAGATTAGCGCCTTCTGTCTCTGCGCTTATTAACAGTTGATAAGGGGCTTTACGCCCTTTAAAGCCATGCTTTAAGGCATTCTCTGTCAGTGTTAACAGGCAACCGGGCAGAACCTGAAAGGCCATTAAATCATCGGCAACATGAATACTAATCTGTAATTTATCGCCCAATCCTAAGATTTGCAATGCTAAATAACGTTGCAGTTGCGCCAGTTCTTGCGCGAGACTGATGGTGTTGTGTCCTGCAAACTCGCGAGTATAGTTAAAGAAATCCGCTAACTGTCTTACATAACGTCTGGCCTTATCAGGATCACGGCGTATCAGTGATTGCAGATCATTCAGGGTGTTATTCAAAAAATGTGGATCAACCTGCGCCTTTAAGGCACGAAGCTCTGCCTGTAACACCAGCAAACGCGCTTCATGAATTTCATTCTCCAACCGGTCGCGATCAAGATCTCTCATGATCCAGAAAAATAACACGCAGCCTAAACAGTTGACAATAAAAACCGGCCCCACCGCTTCCCACGATAATGCCAAGGCATCGCTATAAGGCTGTACCAAAATTAAAATTAGCAATCGGTGCAACAGGGTTCCGGTTACCGCCACCCAGAACACACCCGATACTTTGTCAATCCAGTTGGGTCTAAAGTAACGTATGCAGCCTGCAAAAAAACCCAATAATGCCGTGGCTAAACCGCTGGCAAACGCAGCAAATCCACCTAACTGGTAACGTTCCGCACCGGCTAAGAGTCCAGTCCCTAAACCCACCCACGGACCACCTATCAAACCTGAAACCAAAGTCATCGTGTCACGAAAACCGACGATAGCCTGAGTCTCACCGAGTTTTTCTGGCATTTCTGTAGTCAGGTCTATTGCCTGAAGGCCTTGATGTATATCAATGGGAATGCCGCTGTGCGTTCCTGTAATAGCTAGCATAGCAAACACTAAGATAGCTGGAACGCAATAACGCCATTGTAATTCTGTACCGCGCAAGGCCTGTCTCAACCACTCGAAACGAATGGCAATAAAAGCCGCCACCACGACCACAAAAAGTCGCGGTAATAGTTGCATGATTACGTAAAACCAATGCAACCCAATAGACATATCAGGGAAATCCATAGCCAATCCCACTTAGCTGAAAATTGACGACTATCTTAACAGACTTAATATCCGTCATCGCCGCCATTCACCCTGAAAAACAGGCATTTCACGGGATAGAACTAGTCATTTAGCACACACCTATAGCGAGGAGCAGTGTCTGTTTTTTTTAAATGGCGGATTCAACAAAGAAAGGGGTTGAGTTGTATGCCTTGGCAGTATCTTGTGGCAAGAAAGGTGGTTATATCGAATGACATTCTGTTTTCAGAAGGCATTTACTTTGAGGATGTCATTTTTACAATTAAAGCAGCGTACTATGCCAAAAGCCTAGGCGTGCTAAAGCTGCCTTTGTATAACTACCGTCGAAGGGAGGGATCAATTACAACGTCGACATCAAAGAAAAAGATAGCGGATATGTTTACATCGCTGGGAATTGTTAAAGACTTTTTAAAAGCTGAAGACATTTTTAACCTGTATCAACGTGAATACTTGATCCTGTTTTTGACTCACGGCATCTGCTACAACTTTTTAGATTATTTCACTTTACCCAAAAAGAACAGAGACAGGGAACTAGATAACTTCATGGATCGGCTAAGAAAAAGCAAACTGCTGCGCAGAGAAAATGTGTTGTTGTTGAAACAAGTTATCAGTGAACTGGAAGAGGATGAATTCCGAACCAAGAGTTCTTATCTGCTGTGTCACAAGATAATGTCATCCTTGGTGTCCAGTTACCGTGTATTTAGGTTCAGTTACAAGGTCTCATTTGAGATTAGGAAGAGTTTTCATCGTTTATTTACAGGAGTTGACAAAATAAAGTGGCCTATGGTGGAACAGGTTCATTAAATTGAGCAATTAGTAATTCGTTATAACTATTTGATAGTGAATATAAATGCTTTTTTGACACATATCATTTATAGGATTGTTTTTGTGCTTGAAAACGATTCCTTAAGGGAATGTGGCTAAGAGCATTAAAAAATTTGAATGTCATCCGTTGATATTCATTTCGAGCCTGACAAGGCTCAAGCTAAGGCTGTTGCTGGATATTTATAAATCTGGATGCAGCATTTTTCTGTGTTTTAACAACTGAAACTAAAAGGTAATAATATGAAAAATACAACTGAACATAACTTGAAGATGAATGATGTGCAAGGGATGTATGTATTAACAGACCAAGAGATTGATGAAATATCAGGGGGTAGTTGGTTCACTGATTTTTTTAGAAATCCATTTGAACATTTGTTAGCTAATTTAATAGGTACTTTTATTGGAACTGTATTTGGCCCAGTGATTGGCGCCGCGACTGGTGCCGCATTAAATAGTTTAGTTCCTCATAATACTGGAGTTTAGTTATTGATAACTTCGGAGTTGAATCCGCGCCAAAAATTAACCATTACCAATAAAGTTAATAAGTAATACTCGATGTTCAAGTTTTTATATTGACCTTTAAAAACAGTAAGTTAAGAATCATGAAATTCATGTTTTTGAGGTTATTTTATGTTGTTTCAAATAAAATAAAACATAACACATTGATTTATAATAAACTTAAATTACT
>CAIMEB010000267.1 GCA_903839855.1 uncultured Methylococcaceae bacterium | reverse complement strand
TCGACAGAAACATCGGTTCATGCGTAACGAATAGGGGACAGCGCCATTCAGCTGGAAGATAAACAGAACTCTATCTTAAACTAAGGCATTATTTGTCTGGACAATGGGGTCCACTTTATTCTTATCATGCCAAACTTCCTCAATATTCACTGTTTAGGAAAGTTATGACATCAATAGAAAGCAATACCATTAACTCAAGTGCAAGCGCTAACTCTAGCGCTGAATTTTGGAAAAAACATATTGAGCAGTGGCAGTCATCAGGATTAACGCAGGCAACATATTGTCGCCAATATCAATTGAGCTACCATCAATTTAAATACAGGAAGTACAAATTAGTCGTCAGTAGCCCTATAACACCTGCCGAAACTAACGTAGGGTTTACCCGAGTCCAGATTGCCGAGACAACTAAAAGTCTTGCATCATCGAGCCTGTGCATACAGTTTAGCGATGGAACCAAAGTGATTGGGGTTACCCTAGACACTATGCCGCTGGTACGCCAATTAGTTGAGGTATTGCGATGACTGTAGTGATGCGCCCGTCGCCGTTATTAACAGAGGTTTATCTCTATCGGCAACCGATTGATTTTCGTAAATCCTATCGAGGCTTATCGGCGCTTGTTGAGTGCGAACTAGGACATAATCCATTCGATGGCGGCCTGTTTGTGTTCTCTAATAAACAGCGCACTAAAATTAAATGCCTGTTTTGGGAAAGTACGGGGTTTGTGCTGTATTACAAGGCCCTGGTTGAAGATAAGTTCAAGTGGCCAAAAGGTAATGACGCTCTGCTTACCATAACGGGTCAGCAATTAAATTGGCTACTCGATGGTTTCGATATTAGTGCCATGAAAGGACATCAAGAACGGCATTATGATACTGTTTTTTAGAGGAAATACTCCCATTTTCTGCCTTAAATCTGTTATAATAACAGCATGGATTTACCAAGCTTTCCCACACAGAATCAAGATGATAAGCCTCCTTCCTTAGTGCCGGAGGCTATTGCAGCATTGCTTGAAAAAGCCCAGCGTGTCGATGAATTGACCCAAACAGTTGAGCTTAAATCAGAAGTCATTTTTTCGCTAAAACAACGCATACAAGTTCTAGAAGAAGCACTACGTTTATCAAAGGTTAAGCGCTTTGCTCCGTCGAGTGAACAATCGCAACAAACGTCATTATTTGATGAAGCGGAAGTCGAAGCCACCGTTGATATTGATTCAGCTGCAGATGATCTTAATGCCCCTGATTGTGCAGCGCTTGAGACAGAAGCAACTGATCAGGGTACTGACAAGAAAAAACCTGGCCGCCAACCGTTTTCCAGCAACTTACCAAGAGAACAGATCTTTATCACCCTGAGCGATGAAGAAAAAGTCGGTGCAATTGACACCTTTTTCACCAAGGTCAAAGAAGAGCTGGATATTATTCCTGCGCAAATTCGTATTTTAGAATACATGCAGGAAAAAGCAGTGTTCTTGGAGCCTGCTAAAGGTGAAAGCCAACAGCAACGTAAAATTATCGCTGCCGCCATGCCAAAACATCCTGTGCCAGGCGCTAAGGGTAGCATCAATCTGATGTGTTACGTGCTCATCTCCAAATACAGTGATGGCTTACCGCTCTATCGACAAGAAAGTATCTTAGCGCGGTATGGGGGTGAGCTCTCAAGAGCCACACTCGCTAACTGGATCATTGCTCTAGCGAGGCAACTTCAACCCTTAATTAATCTCATGCGAGAGCATCAACATACGGGCCTTGTCATCCAAGCTGATGAAACACGGATACAGGTACTCAAAGAACCTGGGCGACCGGCCACCTCTGATAAATTCATGTGGGTGACCTTGGGTGGTCCGCCTAACCAATCTAGCGTATTATTTGAATATGATCCGTCGCGAAGTCAGGAGGTGCCATTACGCCTGCTCGATGGTTTTCATGGCTATCTGCAAACAGATGGTTATGCAGGGTACAATGCCGCTTGCGCAAACAAAGCTAGCAAAGCAGAACATATGCTACAGATGATTAACCATCTTTATAAAATAGAGCGTGACATCAACTTGCTTAGCGCTGAGGAAAAATACCAGCATCGACAAAATAGAAGCATCCCTACGCTGAAAAAATTAAAAGCTTATTTGGAAGAACATCAACACAGAGTGCCGAAAGATAGCCTAACCGGCAAGGCTATGACTTATCTTAGTAATCAATGGGCAAAATTGAATGTTTATTGCACAAACGGCGAGCTGAGTATTAGTAATATTATGGCTGAAAACGCCATTCGTCCCTTTGTGATTGGAAGAAAAGCATGGCTATTCAGTGATAGCCCCAAAGGTGCAAAAGCCAGTGCAATTCATTACAGTCTAATCGAAACTGCTAAAGCGAATAACCTAGAACCCTATAGCTATTTAACTCAAATACTCAAAGCACTGCCTTATGCCGATACGGTTGAAAAAATTGAAGCTTTGTTGCCGTGGAATT
>CAIMEB010000266.1 GCA_903839855.1 uncultured Methylococcaceae bacterium | reverse complement strand
TTAAGGAATCTATTGACGATTGTCTCAACAAGGTGAAATCGACTTATAAGGATCAGGTGAAAACGCTTTTGAATCCAAAGTTTCAGCTTTTTACAAAATCCGCATCTATGCCCGCGTGAAGTATAACGCCAATCTTCCGAACTATAGACTTTCAGATAAATAAATTCCAATAATGTACAAGGCTACTTTTATTTTAAAGGTTTGTAGCAAATGAGTTTGGAAATTTAATTTCTGAATGTCTATACCTTTAAAAATGAGCGAACGGTGAGCTAAAACGCTTTGTTGGGCTAAAAAACTATGGGTCTAAACGAATTCTAAAATTAGAAATGCTACCCCATATTGGATTAGCGTTACAAGATGTTATAGGAAAACCCCAAGATAAAATCGCTTTTGCTCTAAATGCTTCGCGATTCAAAAGTTTTTGAAACAAATAAAGATTAGCTGGAATTATTGCGGCAAAATTCCAAACAGGATTGCCCGAAAGAGCAAGTGTATTAGCATCATTTACATGGAAGCCATTAGTATTAATGGGAACAAAAGTACCACTTCCGCTGAAGTCAACACACACAGTTACATATTCTAAAGAACCACCAGTACCTGTAGAACCGATTAAAACACCTGCATATCCCGTAGGTTGTTTAATATCTACTCGACATGCAAATTCTTTTCTCTGGGGATGATATCCGCAACCACTTAGAGCCTCATATCTAGTGGATATTAACCATGGAATAATGCTATTCGGTAAAAGCGGTAAGCCGCCATCATCATATGGGGTCATAGTTACATCATAATCATCAGCAATATAACCATTGTATTTCTTACTTATAGCTTCAGGTGTTAATCCTGATCTTATATCTGCAAGAACTTTGTCACGAGTAACTGTCGGAGCAGCATTTATATTATGGAAACCAAATAATAATGCGACAATCAATGCTTTTTTAAAGTAAGTTGCTTTCATTTTATTACTCCATCTGCCATTTTTTTAGTTTAGTTGAGCAATTTACATGGCATAAAATTAAATAGCCCGACACCAAGTTAAGGGGGCGGCGCGAGCGTTTATAAATAACACGCATGTATCAGAGCCGCTCCCCTTAAACGCACTGTTGGACGAGAAATACATCACATTCAAAATATCAAACAATAAAATGTAAAGTACCATTGCCCAGCAAATAACTAAACCACAACCCTAAAACACTTTGTTGTGATTTACAATCCGAATAATAAGCTTTTGAAATTAAAAATTTTTTTGCAGAGAAATATTTTAAACCTATGGAATGAATTTAGCCCAAAAAATAGAGAAAAGCAACAAAAACTTTATGCGTAAGCAGCTGAAATACCAAAATTTTTCTCGGTAATCGCGTTATTCCTGGATAAACGCTGTTCAGTTTGCAGTCACTGAATAAACAGTTAGTCTTAACTCACAAATCGCTGGTTTGTGAGTTTTAAAAGTACTTAAGTAGCTTAAGTAACAATAATTGAAACAGGTGCACAAAAATCAGTGACACCTTCAGGGGTTACGCCCGCCATTATGAAATAATAAATAACACCTACTTCAAGATCTGATACATCAAATGATGCACGAGTGCTGATACCTAATAAGATCCAGTCTGTATCATTTGTAGGTAGAGTGCCCTTGCTGTATTTCCACTGGTATGACTGAGAACGCTCAATAGCTTTAGCATCTAAGTGTACATCACCTGACTTGGGACCCGCTTTTGCGGCTAAAACAGGTTTTTGATGAGCCGAAGTCGGATGACTAGGGTGAAAACCACTGGATAAAATTAATGTTTCATTACTTTTAGCTGTTCTTTCGACAAAAGCCGCATTATCACGAAAGATAGTATCAGCAGCCGCTTCACAATCATTCCGTATTGCAATAGCCACTCGATCACCGTTAAGGGCATTAAGATAGGCCGTTTCAAGAGCATCAACCGCTGCGGTAGATGTTTCTATGGGCACATCCGGTGCGTTAAAGATTGGATTGGTACTAAATGCCTGAAGTACAGAGCGGTAAAAACTGATTTTTTCCGCTATATTGAGCCTTATAAAATCGTACAACACTTTTATCATTAGCATTTCATGTTCCTATATTAGATTTAAGAGCAATCAGTGTAGTCCTATTTGTTTAAACTTGTTGTTTATCTCATAATACTTCCCTGTGCAAAGCTGCACTCGATGAATTTTGATCTACACCCGGGTTATTCAAAGCTGCACTTGAGGTGTGCAGCTCGATACTTCGTCTATGCAAAGTTGCACTTGATGTATGAGAGCTTGGATTTAGGCTTTTTCATGGTTGCACAGGACGAGTGCAGACCTTGGGTTCAATGATGCAACGTTGTATTCGAGGAGTGCAGGTCGATACCTCGACTGTGCAAAGCTGCACTGGTGGTGTGAGAATCTGTATTTGGGCTTTTTCATTGTTGTACAGGACGAGTGACGGGTGTTATAGCACCTGTGCAACGTTGCAAAGCTGAGTGCAGGTTTGTAAAGCTGTATGAAGGTTTGTATGTGCGATGTGCAGCTTTTTAAAGCTGGGTCAAGACTTGAAAACTTGATACTCCGGTTGTCTTACCCTCTGTACAGGTAGAAATACTCGATGTCACGCCTGCTATTCAATGCGTGCCAACAGGAGGGCGATTATTCTGGTATTTGAAAGCTGACCCAGTTGTATAATCCCTGTGAAACTAATTGATATTGGCTAATCTAGCCAGTGTACTACTCAATTTCAGCAATGCTTGCTGTAATTGAGCGTCTGAAACAGACAAACTATCTCTCTTTATCAAGGCTATTTTCTCTACAGAGGGTATGTTTGCTTTTCGTGATGATCCTGAAGAAGAGCCAATTTGAGTCGTTATTATCCTTACTTGCATTGTTTCAATCGGTGACTGTGTCGTCGCTTGAAGAATGCCAATAATCACGTTGCTATAAAAACGTATCTGTGAAGCCCAGGTTGCTGAGTCAGTATAGATCAGTAGTTTTCTCTCTTTAATAAGGCAATGCTTCGCTTGTTGGGCTAAATTGTCTGGTAATACGCTTTGAATGCGCTTTAATAGGCGTTGTTGTTGCTCAATCTGACCATAATAAAAAGCTATTGCGCGATTTTGATAGCTTAATGAGATTTTAAACGAAGCTGGTTTTGAAGGCATAAAAGCAAAGTGCTAGTTGTTCAACATCGAAACTGTAGGGGGTACACAAAGCTAACAAGGGCGTTGTTTGCTCTGCGTACCTGGGGGTATTTTATTTATGGTAGAACGACTTTACACAAAACTAAACAACCTCAACAGTATCGGCTTTTTTCTGATAAGCCTTCATTTGATTAAAGTTGAGGTAGCGATAACTGTCTCCAGCCGATTTGCTGATCTGTTCTGCGTAAACGTTATATTCATCAACAGAGGGTATTTTACCTAATAACGAACAAACGGCGGCTAGTTCGGCGGAGGCTAAATAAACATTGGCCCCGTTACCTAAACGGTTCGGGAAGTTACGGGTTGAAGTAGAAACGACGGTTGAGTTTTCTGCAACACGTGCCTGGTTACCCATACACAATGAACAACCCGGCATTTCCATTCGGGCACCGGCTTTACCAAAGGTACTGTAATAGCCTTCTTCGGTTAATTGAGTTTGATCCATCTTGGTCGGTGGGGCGACCCATAGACGGGTCGGTAATTCACCTTTTTGTTTTTCAAGTAATTTACCTGCTGCACGGAAGTGACCGATATTGGTCATACAGGAACCCAAGAAAACTTCATCAATTTTTGTACCCGCAACGTCTGAGAGGGGCTTAATATCGTCAGGGTCATTAGGGCAGGCCAACAGCGGTTCTTTGATTTCATTCATATCAATTTCAATAATCTCAAAGTAATCGGCATCAGCATCAGGTTCGAGTAGAACGGGATTAGCTAGCCATTCTTCCATACTCTTAATACGACGCTTGATTGTTCTGACATCACCGTAACCTTCGGAAATCATCCATTTCAACAGGGTAATATTAGAGTTTAAGTATTCGCGTATCGGTGCTTCATTTAAGCGAATAGTACAACCACCGGCTGAGCGTTCTGCTGACGCATCGGATAATTCAAACGCCTGTTCCACTTTTAAGTCAGGTAGACCTTCTATTTCCAGGATACGACCTGAGAATACATTCTTTTTGCCTTTCTTATCAATAGTTAATAGTCCGCGTTTAATAGCCGCATAAGGAATCGCGTTAACCATATCTCTTAGGGTAATACCCGGTTGCATTTCACCTTTAAACCGCACCAGTACGGATTCAGGCATATCTAAAGGCATGACACCGGTTGCCGCTGCAAACGCCACTAAACCAGATCCCGCAGGAAATGAGATGCCAATCGGAAAGCGGGTATGAGAATCACCACCGGTTCCCACGGTATCAGGCAATAACATCCGGTTTAACCAGGAGTGAATGATACCGTCTCCAGGGCGCAAGGAAACC
>CAIMEB010000265.1 GCA_903839855.1 uncultured Methylococcaceae bacterium | reverse complement strand
GGTTATTTGTTGGATTCTCAAGAAACAGTTTTGAAGCGTGCGGGAAATTTTGTCTGGAAAGGAAAGCGGGCAATCGTAACGATGATGGCAGGCACCTATGAAAAGGGCGTTAAATTAGCCGCCGACCAGATTTGTGAACTTAAAGCAAGACTGGAGCGTTCAACAGCTTTGAAAGGGTGGGATATTACCATCTCGACCAAACAGGTATTTTGAAAACTGCATCATCCCTAACATAATATACGCGACATTAGTCAGGATTAACGGGGGCAGAGTTAGTTGTTTACAAAACAAATCGTTTTTAATACTTCATTCAAGCAGAGGTTGGTACATTTTAGTCAACCAGTTTTAAGAAATATTCTTTTTTTCTGAGCATAACTCATGGCAAATAATAAACCCTAAAACACTCTTTAACCAACAAAATTTCTTGCTTCCCATAAAGCAATGATAATATTAATCTGACTATTATACAATTGATCAAAACCACCAGTAACACGCTTCAAATCTTTTGATCATGATTCATTTTCCATCACAAGGTTGAAACCACCGGCTTCCAGCCGGTTAGCTTTAGCTGATAAAATGGCAAGCTTTGGGGGGTGTCATGGATTACAGGTATGGCAGCCATACAGTTTTTCAAATAGAGTATCACTTTGTTTGGGTGACTAAATATCGTTATAAAATGTTGACAGGCGATGTTGCTGAACGAGTTCGAGTTCTGGTTCGTCAAGTTTGTGAGACCTTCGAGATAAGGATTGTAAGTGGGGTGGTTAGCAAAGATCATGTGCATATTTTGGTGAGTGCCCCGCCAAATATGGCTCCCAGTGAAATTATGAGGCGTATCAAAGGCAATACGGCAAGTCGACTGTTCGAAGAATTTGGTGATTCAAAATGGAACCACCAGAGCAACTTCCATTGAGTAAAGTCGTTGTTCATGTGATTGGAATGCCTTTGGATAAATGAAGCCGTTTAAAATTCAGAGGCTGTCGGAGTCTACAATGCTCGATTACTTTTTACTCTCTGGAAACTACTTGCTAGAATGGATCAAACAAAAGTCATTTATATCGGTAATCATTTGAATATTTGATATACTGAATCAGGCATACAATTTTCTTGGTAATGATTATGGCAACAATTACATTTGATACACATAAGTTTGTTCGCAAATTAGAAGAGGCCGGCTTTAATCAAAAACAAGCAGAGGGCTTGACTGAAGCAATGCGAGCAGCAATTGAAGAATCAGAACTGGTCACCAAGAAGGATTTACAGATTGAACTTGCCCCGATAAAAGCTGATCTTAATTTACTAAAATGGATGATGGGGGCTCTTATCGCTCTTGCCATCGCTAATTTCTCGAAACAATTCCTTTGATATCCTACCCCTACCTCTCCATAAATAGCTTAACCTTAAACTGTACCGTCTAACGTGGATAAGCTTAAAGAGTATTGATCTTGGCATATCTAAAGCAATCTACCGTATGATCATTGATCATTCCAATCGCTTGCATATAAGCATAGCAAATAACACTGCCGACAAATTTAAAACCACGCTTTTTTAACGCTTGGCTCATTTTTAACGACACATCACTAGAGGCAGGAACTTCAGATGTATGACGCCAGGCGTTGTGTACTGTTTGACCCTTAACAAAGCTCCAGATGTAGTTATTAAAACTGCCATATTCAACTTGAATAGCCAAGAATGCCTGTGCATTTGTAATAACAGAGTGTATCTTTAAGCGGTTCCTTATAATCCCTGTATTTTCTAATAAAGCGCTTACTTTGTTATCATCATATCGAGCTATTAGGGTCGGATCAAAATTATCAAAGGCTATTCGATAAGCATCACGTCTTTTTAGGATGGTTGACCAACTCAATCCTGCTTGCGCCCCTTCAAGGGTTAAAAACTCAAATAACAATCGATCATCATGGATAGGCACACCCCATTCCTGATCATGATATTGCTCTTCTAATGGACTCGACAGTGCCCAAGCGCATTTAGTTTGCTTCATATAATTCCCTCCATAATTTAATTATTATAGAGAATTATATTCGGCAGCTCTTAAACAAATTAACTGGGTATATCGCCAGCCTTGTTTTTTATAAAAGTCTAAAGCGAAGCTGTTATTTTGATCGGCTAACAATTGCAGGCGCTTAAGACCTTGACTTTCCGACCAGTTAAACACTTCAGCCAAAAGGGATGACGCTACACCTTGCCTGCGGTAAGTGCAACTGACAATTAAATCTTCAACTATGCCTACAGTTCCCCCTTCAGCGGTTGAGATTAAAGTTTGTACACTACACATGCCGATAACTGCGTTGTTAATCTCTGCTACAAACACAGCGTCTTTTTGACTCGCTATCAACAAAGCTAAACCTGTTACCTGCTTTTCTTGATCAACCTGAAAATCAGCTTCTAGTATGAACAACTCAGCTAACAAGATGACCAATTGTGGAATATCAGCCGTGGTTGCTAGTCTAATCCTAACCATACAACCTTAACGCCGACGACGCTGAACAGTTTGCGGATCAACCGTTATCTGTCGATAAATTTCCACCCGATCACCTTCCTTCACAGTTGTCTCTAATGTCGCTATCTTCCCAAAGATACCTACCTTTTGAATGCCTAAATTAATATCTGGATAGAGTTTCAACACCCCTGACAACTTAATCGCTTCCTCGACAGTACTGTCATCAGGAACTTCTAAGCGCATCCATAATTGTCTATCCGCTTCTGCATAGCAAACACCCACATTCATAGCAAGTTCTCCTTGATTAATTAATTTTTAATCAGCTATCACTTCATCTAATATAACCACCGGCGCTTTTTTTATTGATGCCAACTTTTGATCTATCAAGCGCTTTCCAACAATCAGGAAAGCTAACATAATAAAGCCACCCGGCGGTAAGGCCATTAACAAAAAGCCTTTGTAATTCGGTATCACCGTAATTTCCAGGAATTTAAACGACTCCCCCAGTAACAAGGACGCATTAGCAAATAAAGTCCCTGCTGAGCTTATTTCCCTGGCGGCTCCCAATGCCACCAAGACTAAAGCAAAGCCCAAGCCCATCATTAAACCATCCCACAACGCCTCTCTAACGGGCTGTTTTGATGCAAAAGCCTCGGCTCGCCCTAATAAGGCGCAATTAGTCACAATCAACGCAATAAATAAACCCAAGACTTTATATAACTCATGCGCCCAGGCATTCATTAAAATATCAACCAGAGTCACTAAGGCAGCGATGAGTAACACAAAGATTGGGATACGAATTTCGCTGGGTATTAAATGCCGAGTGACCGAAATCAGGCCATTGGAAGCAATAATAACCACTAACGTAGCCAAACCCATGCCTAAGCCATTGGTGGCTGTACCCGTTACCGCTAGCAAAGGACATAAGGCTAAATTCTGTCCAAAGACTATATTATTGTTCCAAATACCGTCAGCGGCGATTCTTCGAAAAGAGTCTGAGATAAACATAATAATACCTTATGGATTAATGAGATGTTCTTGATGGGCTTTAAAAAATTGCAAGGCTCGATAGGTTGCTTGTACCGACTTACGCGGTGTTATGGTGGCACCCGCAAATTGATCAAACACCCCGCCATCTTTTTTGACGGCCCATTGTGCGGGGGTTAAGTTTTCTAAAGAGCGCCCGACAAAGTTTAATATCCAGTCAGACTTAGCTACTTCAATCTTATCACCCAAACCCGGTGTTTCCTTATGATTGAGAACCCGTACACCTAACAATGTACCGTCCCGGTCGATGCCCATAATCATATTGATTGCACCAGAATAACCATCTGGAGCGATAAATTTAAAGCAGACAGCACTCACTTTTCCGGCTTTTTTAGCTAAATAAACTGTCGTTTCTTTGGCGCCTATATTATAGCCTTCCGATGGAATCGTTAAGGTATCCTGCAAGATGTTATTATCATAGTAGGACGCGGGCACAACCTCTTCCAAAGATTTCTTTAAGTCTTCATCCAGTCGTTGCTGGATAGTGCCTTGGGTACTGCAATTAGTCACCCCTAACAACACACTGGCAAGCAATGAGAAACCCGCTAAGACACCGGTTTGAAACGCTAACTTAGGTCTTAATCCTGCCAAATGACTGGGTTCTAACCAACTTTTTAAAAAAATCTGATAGGAAAGAAGCTTTTTCTTCCAGTCATCAATAGTTTCTGGTTCCAGTTTCATAATATATACTCTGACTTTCGTAAGCGATGGTTAGCAATGTTCAGTTGCTTATGATTTGGTAATTTCAAGCGGCTTACCCTGACGATCCCGTCCATAAATACGCGGGCGAATATAATAATCAATCAAGGGTGTTGCTGAGTTCATTAAAAGCACCGCAAATGCAGCCCCTTCTGGATAAGCCCCCCAGGTACGAATGACAAAGATCAAAAAACCACAACCGACTCCAAAAACAATTTGCCCGGTGGTTGTATTCGGTGAAGTCACATAATCAGTCGCTATAAAAAAGGCGGTCAGGATTAAGCCACCTGAACTTAAATGCAACAAGGGACTGACGTAGTGTTGATCATCAATCAGATGAAAAATACTCCCTAAAATAGCCACTGTTAATAATAACGAAGCGGGAATATGCCATTGAATAATGCCTTGACGCACTAACCAGACCCCACCTGCACTTAATAAAATTACCGACGTTTCACTTAAACTGCCGCGCCCCCAGCCAATGAAGTTTAAAAGTCCTGAATACTCTTTTAGACTTTCTGATAACAAATGATTTTGAGAGAATTCCGTTTTTATATAACCTAACGTCGTTGCACCCGTTGTTGCATCTAAGTTGTCTATACCTGAAAAAGTAATATGCCAACTTTCAATAAGCCCCGGTGAGTTTGAAAAAAATAAGGGAGATACATTTGCCCACGTGGTCAGTTCAATGGGAAAGGAGATTAACAATGCTACACGCGCCAACATTGCCGGATTAAACAGGTTTTGACCCAAACCCCCATAGACTTGTTTACCCAAAATAATAGCTAAAGCAGAACCAACAACACCGACCCACCAAGGTGCCCAAGGTGGCAGTGTCATCGCTAATAACCAAGCGGTTAAGATCGCAGAGCCATCCCTAATAACTGGTTTAACCGCTTTACCCTGAAGTCCAATACAAACGGCCTCGAAAAAAATAGCCGATAACACGGTAATAATAAATAAATGAATTGCTGGCCAACCAAAAAGCCATAAACCAAAGACCGTTGCAGGTGTTAATGCGAGCATTACCTGCCACATAATGTGACTTACACTGGCTTTTGCACCAATATGGGCACCACTTTTAGGTTTTATATTGGTCATCATACTAAAGTCTCCTGTGCCGCTTCTGCATCTACTGCCGCAGCCGCTGCTTGCTCTGCTTTTATGCGTTCTCGTTCGGCTTTTGCAGCTAAGCGAATTCTTTCTTCTTCCTCTTGTTGTCTGGCGATACGTTCCATACGGGCATTACGATCATCCATCAACCGTTTAGTCTGTTCAGACTTATGTTGAGCTTGTTGTCTTGCCACCACTTCGCCCGAGGCATATTTAAAATAGTGCACCAAGGGAATATTTGAAGGACAGATATAAGAACAGCATCCACAACTGATACAATCTTTTAATCCTAAATCAACAGCCGCATCCAATTGATTCATGCGAATGTTATTCGCCATGTCCAACGGTCTTAAACCCGCAGGACATACAGTAACACAGCTCGCACAACGGATACACGGTTGCACATCGGTACTCTTAAGTTCGCTTGCGGTTAACGCTAACACACCACTGGTTGCCTTAACGGTGGGTAAACCAGTGTGAGGCAAAGCATCCCCCATCATGGGCCCACCCATAATAATCCGAGCCGTCCGTTCTACATCAACCTCGCAAAAGGCAAACACTTCCGAAATGAGCGTGCCTAAAGGAATTTCAACATTCATGGGGCGCCTAACCGCACCACCCGATACAGTCACAACTCGACTCACTAAAGGTTGGCCCTTCCGAATCGCGTTATGAACGGCATGAGCTGTGCTTATATTGTGAATAGTCACGCCAATTTCTGAAGAACGACAACCGACGGGCACTTCTTTACCGGTAACATAACGAATCAATTGCCTGTCCCAACCCATAGGGTAACGGGTTGGAATTTGTATTACCTCAATGAGTGGATAAGGTCTTGCAGCGGTTTGCATGGCGTAAAACGCTTGCGGCTTATTGTCTTCAATCGCCACTACCGCCCGATCAGATTCCATACCGTGTAACATCAAGCGCACACCGTCAATTATTTGATCCGCACGCTCTTGCATTAAGCGATCATCACAACTTAAATACGGCTCGCATTCAGCGCCATTGATGATTAAGGTATCAATACTATTTTCACGTCCCATGTTTAGTTTAACTGCCGTGGGAAAGGTCGCGCCGCCTAACCCCACAATGCCAGCAGCACCTACACGTAAACTAATATCTTCAGGTGTTAATTGAAAAGGATCATCGACGATGGGAGGCTTAACCCATTCATCCTTACCGTCTGTTTCCAAAACAATCATCCGAATGGGCAACGCCGAAGGATGCGGTGCAGGGTACTCATTAACATCAAGAATAATGCCCGAACTGGGTGCATGCACAGGCGATGAAATTAGACCCTGACTGTAGGCTAATAATTGCCCTTTAAGGACTTTATCGCCGACTCGAATCAATGGTTCGGCTGGCTTGCCAACATGCTGTTGCAAGGGAATGTATAACGTTTTAGGCAATGGAAAGGTAGAAACAATTTTATCCGCAGAGGTGAGTTCTTTATATCCTTCTGCATGAACACCACCACGTATCCGTGATTTTGTAAAAAAACTTAACATACTGCACTCCCCGTTTCGCTTTCGTCAAACACTGCGAGGGGCTTATTCCAGCGCCAGTTACGTAAAGTAACTTCAACCGGATGCATTTGTAAGCACTCTGTTGGGCACACTTCAACACATTTTTTACAAGCAATACAGGCATCCGCAACCACAGCATGAATCTGTTTTGGTGCCCCTACAATAGCATCCGTTGGACACACTTTAAAACAGCGTGTGCAGCCAGTGCAAGTAGCCTCACTGACTCTGGCTACTAATAACTCGGGTTCTTTTACCGCACTGAGATCCAAGTCCAAACCTAATAAAGCCGCAATTTGTTCAGCTAACGCACTACCACCGGGTGGGCATATTGTGGCAGGGGCTTTGCCTTCAACCAAAGCTTCAGCAGCGGGTCGGCAACCAGGAAAGCCACATTGACCACACTGCGACCCAGGCAATAAGGATTCCAATTCATCAATGATAGGACTACTTTCAACTTTTAAATACTTGCCAGCAATACCCAATAATAAGCCTAAAACTAAGCCTAATAAGGTTAAACAGACTATTGCAGATAACACATACATGGCTAATTTCCTGTCACATCTTTGTATTAAGACCCGCGAACCCCATAAAGGCCAGCGATAAAATGCCTGCAGTAATAAAGGCAATTGGCGTTCCAGCAAATAAAACAGGCACCGCCATTAATGCTAAACGCTCTCGCAACCCAGCAAACAGCACCATCACTAACGTAAAGCCAACTGCCGAACCAAATCCGAAAATCATACTTTGCATAAAGCCGTAATGTTCTTGAACATTTAGCAGCGCAACCCCTAAAACAGCGCAATTAGTGGTAATCAGTGGTAAAAAAATACCTAATATTTGATAGAGCACCGGACTCGTTTTATGCACGACCATTTCAGTAAACTGCACAACCGCTGCAATCACTAATATGAATGCCAAGATACGCAAAAACTGGATATTAAACGGCGCAAGAACAAAATGCTCCAGAATCCAACTCGTCATCGCCGCTAAGGTCAACACAAAGGTAGTGGCTAATCCCATACTTAAGGCTGAATCCAGCTTTTTTGATACGCCCATAAAGGGGCACAAACCTAAAAACTTAACGAGAACGACGTTATTAACTAAAGCCGTGCCCAATAAAAGCAACAGATATTCACTCATCACTATTCATCCATACTACGTAGGGTAATTGTAAATAATAAGCTTTATCCAGCATCAATTATGCCAATCTGATTGTTACCAGATGATTCCCATTTTGTATTAAGAATAACTGGACTTAGCTAACTAATACACGATGGAAACACTGTTGTAAGTAACACATACCGACAGTGATAAAAATAATTATGTCGTAAACCTTACAAAACAGATATTCTATGAAGCGAGTAGTTGTTTATTTTTTATTGCGTGTGAGTTATTAGTTACAATTTTAAATAGCCTTAGAAAAGTACATCGTTTTGGCAGGCATAATTTTTGCTCTATCATTGTATAAATCTCATCCCTAACTCGGTCATAATTTTATGAACAAAAAGTCATTACACTACCTAAGGATGCATACCAATATGGAAAGTGTCATTAATGAATTTTCGCCACACTTTCAAAGAGAAGGAAACCCGACTGGTAATGACGATAAAATGCCTTACGATTTATTTGTCGAGACTGTCGAGCAAGCTCCCATTGCCATTTCTATCACGGATAAAAAGTCGAATATCCTTTATGCCAATAAAGCGTTTTCCCAAGTAACCGGCTACCAAACAGCTGATATTCTGGGAAAAAAGGAATCTATACTCTCCGATAAATCAACACCTAGAGAAGTCTACTATAATTTGTGGCATACCATTAGCAGTAAGGAAATATGGCATGGGACACTTTGCAATCGACATAAATTAGGGCATCGCTATCTTGCAGATTTAACAATAGCACCTATGCTCGACGAACAAGGAAATATTACGCACTACATAGGCATGCACAGGGATATTACTCAAATCTATGAATCTGAAAAAAAGGTTAATAACCATAAATTACTGGTTGAGTCTGTTATCAACTCCTCACCGATGGCGATGGTCGTTATCGATGATAAAGACCGCGTTATTCTGGACAATCACATGTATAAAGCCCTCATCAGTGATTTGGATAAGCGTGAACCCGCCGCCTTTTTCTTACAGTTATTACGCGATGTCATGGGAGACTCCTGGCAGCAAATCCAGACCAGGCAACAGGGCTTTAGTCACCATGAATTTAAAGTCGAAGGTAAGGGAAACAAAAAATGCCGATGGTTTTCGTGTGCGGGTAACTGGTTTATTGAAAATGAAGTCAATGCTGACGCTTTCTTCGACAATGCTTCCAAACAGTATTTGATACTGACTATCTCGGATATCACAAAACAACGTCGACAAATGCAGGAATTACATCTTCAGACGTTAAAAACCATTATGTCTGAAGATGAGCGTGTACGAAGCCTGAGAGAAACGCTTTTAGGCGCGATGCATCAAATACAGATGCCTATGAATCAAATTAAAGCAGCCGAACAAATTTTTAGACACAAACGTGATAGCCAATATGACGGTTTATTACAAAATTTGTTGCAGATTCAACAATCCGGCGAAGATGCTATTGCGATGATGCAAAAATGTATTCCTGAAATTATTCAAACTGCGGTTATTCCTATCAATCTTAATCAAATTCTTCATGAGGTGCTGTTATTGTGTGATCAACGCATTTTAGAAGCGGATATAGATATCCATTGGTCTCCCTTATTTACCTTACCTACACTATTAGGTTCTGAAAATCGCCTAAGGATTTTATTTAAACAACTCATTGATAATGCGATTGATGCACTTATTGATCATTCTACACTTATTGATCATCCTAATAGTACAGAACACAGCATTAAGATAACCACTGGTGCAGATACTGATCTGATTTATGTGTTAATTGAAGACAGTGGCCCTGGTATTCCCGTTGAAAAACGTACAAAAGTATTTGAGCCCTTTTACACCACTCGCCCAATGGGCAGTAATCAGGCGGGTATGGGCTTAGTCATGGCCAAAGAGATTGTTAATCAACACCACGGATTAATTGAAATTGATCCTACTTATGATCAAGGCTGTCGTTTTAAAATTAGCTTTCCTATGTATAAAAATAATGCTGGGAGATTAGGGTGATGCTAGAACGCACACAACTCATAGAAGCTGAACTGGATACCTTATATCTAATCAGCCAGGTACTTAATAGCACTCATGATTTGCATGCAAAATTACATGCTGTATTAGAAATACTGCATAAAAGATCAGGTATGTGTTCAGGTATGATCACACTGAAAGAAATAGAAAATAATAGTTTAATTGTCAGTATTGTTCACAGTGATAGTAATGACAAGCTGAATCAATCTGTTCGTTATAACCCAGGCGAAGGATTAATGGGCGCTATTCTTGATGCCGGCTCAACGATTGTAGTTGAGAAAATATCAGAAGAGCCTCGATTTTTGGGGCGCTTGGGTTTATATGACGCTGATTTACCCTTTATTGGTTCACCTATCTATGTGGAAGAAGGCGATACCATCGGTGTTTTGGCGGCTCAACCCAGTAATAATAATTTCCTGGGTGAGCGCTCGCGTTTTATGGAAATGGTCGCTAATCTAATTGCTCAAAGCGTCAAGATGTTACGCATCATCGAACGCAAACAGCGCCATTTACTTAATGAACGTGACCAACTTAAACAGGCGTTAATTAAAAACTACAGCTTTGAAAACATCATTGGTCATTCGGCTCCAATGTTAAAAGTGTTTGATCTAATCCGGCAGGTTGCTAAATGGAATACCACTGTTTTAATTCGTGGCGAGTCGGGTACCGGGAAAGAAGTGGTTGCCAATGCGATCCATTTTAATTCTGGCTGTGCGGGTGGACCCTTTTTAAAATTGAATTGTGCCGCTTTGCCCGATACCTTACTAGAATCTGAATTATTCGGTCATGAGAAAGGCGCCTTTAGTGGCGCTATCAATCAACGTAAAGGTCGTTTTGAGCTGGCTGATAACGGCACTTTGTTCCTTGACGAAATTGGTGAGATTTCTGCTTCATTCCAGGCCAAATTGTTGCGAGTGCTACAAGAAGGTGAATTTGAGCGCGTCGGTGGAACCCAAACGATAAAAGTCAATGTGCGTATTATTGCCGCAACCAATAGAAATCTTGAGGAAGAAGTTACCGAAGGAAAGTTTAGAGAAGATTTGTATTATCGATTGAATATTATGCCTATCAATATGCCACCCTTACGAGATAGAACGGAAGATATTCCCGAACTATCGGATTTCTTGCTCGGTAGAATTTCAGAGCAACAAGGCGGTCGTCCTCTTGAAATTAAAGAAAGCGCCATCCGTATTCTAATGAAACATGATTGGCCGGGTAACGTAAGAGAACTATCAAACCGTTTAGAACGGGCTGCCATTATGAGTCCTAACGGTATTATCGATCGTGACGTAATGGTTAATACGGGGCTTGAAGATGTTGTTACTCAGGCAGGTCTTAATTTAAAGCACCAAAAACCAGCTACGATTGATTTTAATGATGAAAATATGGATGACCGCGAACGAGTCATTGCTGCTTTGGAACAAAGTGGTTGGGTTCAAGCTAAAGCAGCCCGCTTACTTAATATGACACCCCGACAAATTGCCTACCGTATTCTGACTTTAGATATCACCATGAAGCAAATTTAACCTTACGGAGTTCTTATGACTATTCTTTATGTACAACACGATTATGCCGTTTTTGGCTTTGGTGAAACCCAGCAAGAAGCCATTGCTATGGCTTCCCAATGGTTAAATGATGAATCCGGCAAGCAAGGCTGTTCAATTGAGTATGCAGAGAGTCTGCTAGTCGGTGACGCAAAACCCGGTCAAATGACCCTCTATGTCACTGACGAAACCATCCCCCCTGATGCTGAAAATTGGGGTGGTGAAGAATTGCTTGACTGGTATTATGACGTGGCTTAATTTTTTTCAAAAGGCTTCTATACTGAAGAGCTAACCGATTCATGGAACTACTCAATGTATAAATCAACGATCCAACATCTAAGCTATGACTTTAAAACCTTAGCTAACTTAATGGCGAAGGCTACACCGCTTCGTTCTGGTGATTTTCTGGCGGGTGTTGCAGCCACTAATAATCTCCATCGTGTTGCTGCACAATGGACACTCGCGGAAGTGCCTTTAAAACAATTTCTGAATGAAGCCTTAGTTCCTTATGAGTCTGATGAAATTACCCGTCTGATTATTGATGATCATAATAGCCCCGCTTTTGCGCCTATTAGCCATTTAACTGTCGGTGATTTTCGTAATTGGCTATTATCAGAACAAGCCACCACTGAAACACTGACAGCTATTGCGCCTGGGTTAACACCCGAAATGGTTGCGGCTGTGTCTAAACTAATGCGCATTCAGGATTTAATTCTGGTC
Source organism: uncultured Methylococcaceae bacterium (assembly GCA_903839855.1). Lineage (GTDB taxonomy): Bacteria > Pseudomonadota > Gammaproteobacteria > Methylococcales > Methylomonadaceae > Methylobacter_C. The sequence goes on along the minus strand of CAIMEB010000265.1, from coordinate 4,527 downwards.
GCTAAGAAATGTCGCGTCATCACTCAATTTCGTAACACTATTGGCTTAGAAGGCTGCTTCTCCACACGCTTACAACCCAATCATCCGACAGATAATCCAGCAGGTATTGCGGCCAGTCTGATAGACGGGCTATTGTATGGATGCGGTGATGCTGTTATCGGCATTAATCCAGCATCTGATAATCTGGAAGCCACACTGCGTTTATTGCACTTGCTGAATGATGTCATCGAACGTTTTCAAATACCCACTCAAGCCTGTGTTTTAGCCCATGTAACGACCACCTTAAAAGCCATTGAGCAAGGCGCTCCGGTTGACCTGATGTTTCAATCCATTGCTGGCACTCAAAAAGCCAATGACAGCTTTGGAGTTAACCTGAGTTTACTCGCTGAAGCGCATCAAGCCACCTTAGACTTAAGACGAGGTACTGTAGGGACAAACTGCATGTACTTTGAAACTGGACAAGGCAGTGCTCTCTCGGCTAATGCTAATGAAGGGCTCGATCAACAAACCTGTGAAACCAGAGCCTATGCAGTTGCCCGCAAATTTAACCCACTCTTGGTTAATACCGTGGTCGGCTTTATTGGCCCTGAATATCTTTATGATGGTAAACAAATTATCCGCGCTGGCTTAGAAGATCATTTCTGTGGAAAATTACTCGGTTTACCGATGGGTTGTGATATTTGTTATACCAATCACGCCGAAGCCGATCAAGATGATATGGATATGTTACTGAGTGCCTTTGCTATGGCGGGTGGGACTTTTATTATGGGAGTGCCGGGCGCAGACGATATCATGTTAAATTATCAATCGACTTCATTTCATGATGCCTTATATATACGTCAAACGTTATGCTTAAGAACCGCACCCGAATTTGAACAATGGCTGCAACACCACGGAATATTTGATGCTCATAATCAATTGCGTCAACAGACTGACATACCCCATGTGTTTAAAGCGTCTTTACAACAGTTAAAGAACTCTCAATCATGACTCAACCTAAAGACCCTAGTATTGCTTACGACCCTTGGCAACACCTAAACCAATTTACCTCTGCCCGGATTGCCTTAGGTCGAACCGGAATGAGTTTACCCACACGGGCTAACTTGGACTTTCAATTAGCCCATGCTTTGGCACGTGATGCTGTGCATATCGCTTTGGATTTTACTCAGCTCACACAGCGTTTAAATCAGCTAGGCTATGCCACTCAAATATTACAAAGTCAGGCCGAGAACGAAGCCATGTATTTACAACGCCCTGATCTAGGACGACTACTCAGTTTAGCCTCTTTAGCTGACTTACAGGCACAACCGCCCCTTGCCGTTGATGTTGTTATTATCATCGCCGATGGTTTATCTTCTAAAGCCATTGAGCATCATGCCGTATCTTTTATAGAGCTGTTATTACCATCATTACAGACCAAGGCTTTCCAAATGTCACCATTGTGTCTCGTTAAACATGGACGCGTTGCCATTGGTGATGCTATTGCAGAACATTATAATGCGCGGTTGTGTATCCTTTTAATTGGAGAACGACCCGGTCTAAGTTCACCGGATAGTATGGGTATATACTTTACTTATCAGGCTAAAACAGGCATCAGTACCGATGCTGACCGTAACTGTATTTCTAATATCCATAGCAATGGCTTAAGCTATGAACAGGCGCTAAAGAAGCTGCTTTTCTTAATGGATGGGGCAGAAAAGTTACAGTTGTCTGGCGTTAGTTTAAAGGATGAAACGACGGAAGCGGTCGGATCGAATATGATGCTCCCCATATTTTAGATCACCCGTAATATCGATTTTCAGAATCTCATTTTCTCTCGCCATAGGTTCTATGATGTTCAGTAATTTTTTGACAATAGTTTGTGCATCTTTATTCAGCTAATTGTTTTTTCTATGGATTGAGTCGATAAATATTCAGCAACACTACGATAGATATAGCTTAATACAGGATATAATTTTGAGCAGACTTGCTTCTAACAAAAAAGATTTTAAGCAATCTGCCAAGCAAAATGGCATAAACTATATTGTATCTGTCAAATGAGTCAAAACAAAAAATTCGTTCAAAATTTAAGTTCGTTTTTTCACTTACAACTTTCATCGATAACGCCAAGGGTAGGTAGTATGCATAAACGGCAAATTGTTGATAAATGCCTGAATCAGCTTTTTCTATGGTCTTTAATTCGTATCAGCCTTATTATCACTTTGGTTGATGGGTTGATTATCCTTTTTTTGCATGATGCAGTCGTTGTTATTCCTGTTCATGAGGATATCCTCGATACTTTGCTATTAGTCCTGATAGGCTCTCCGTTACTATGGATGGTTATTTTAAAACCTTTGGTTAAAGTTATTGCCAAACAGCAAAAAAACACAAATGAACAAATCCTGGTGAACGCTGAGCTGCGCACAGCTATAGATGCTCATGCTCTTGTGAGTATTTGTAATGCCGAGGGACGTATTATCTACGCCAATGCTAAGTTTTGCGAGCTTTCAGGCTATTCGCAAGAAGAATTGCTGGGTAAAGATCATCGTATTGTTAATTCAGGTTATCACGATAAGGCGTATATTCGTAATATTTGGGAGACGATTACTCAGGGACATATTTGGAAAGGTGAGATTTGTAATCGCAATAAAAGCGGGCAGTTGTATTGGGTGGATAATACCATTACTCCTCTGTTGGACGAAACGGACAAGCCCTATCAGTATATTGCTATTAGTCGGGATATTGCTGCCATAAAGGAAGTATACTCACAGCTCAGTATATTTAAGCAAGCCGTTCAAGCGTGTAGCGAGATGATTATTATCACTAATAGTCAAGGCCATATCCAATACGCTAATCCTAGTTTCTATCAAATAACCGGTTGGACTGAGGCTACACTGCTCGGTCGCAGCGCGACTGTACTGGATTGCCCTAACACGGATAAGCAGAGTCTAGCGTCAATGCAAGCTTCTTTGCAGCGCCTGGAGAATTGGTCGGGTAAATTGTTGTGTCGTCGTAAAGGAATTGCGCCCTTGGCAATTGCCGGTCAAACTGCCTCACGTGATCCACTGGAATATTGGGCAAAACTGTACATTACGCCTATTTTAGCGGTGAACGGTGATTTGACAGGTTATATTCAAATTCAACGGGACGTCACCGAGCAAGTCAATCGAGAAGCATTTGATGAAATGGTTCGTGAAGATACTCTAGTGCGTTTAGAGATTGCCAAGGCCTTGCAACAGTCAACGTCGCTCAAGGCGCGATGTTTGGCAGTCTTATCGCTCATTTTTACTATCCAGGACTTACAATTACAACAGAAAGGGGGCTTGTTTGTCTTACCTGAAGGTGAGGAAAAATTAAGTCTCTTTGTATTACAAGGCAGTTTTAGCGACGAGTTTATTGAAAAAGAGCAAAGAGTTGCCTTAGGCAGTTGTTTATGCGGTCGAGCCGCTTTGTCCGGGGAGTTGTTGGTATCTGATGATTGTTTTTGTGATCCTCGTCACGAGCATCAGTTTGCAAACATGCAGGGGCATGGGCATTATATTATTCCACTGATTGTGAGTGGAAAGACAATGGGTATATTGTTTCTTTATACCGATCCTTACCCCGTCAAAAATGAAAGTCGCTTGATGATGTTAAAACAAGTGGGTGAAATGCTGGCGATGGCAATGTTGCAAGAGCGGGCTAAAGTCGTGTTGGAGCAGGCGCGTGACCAAGCTATGCAAGCAACTGTGGCAAAAAGCGAGTTTTTAGCGAATATGAGTCATGAAATCCGTACACCCATGAATGGGGTGTTGGGTATGCTTGATATACTACGTGATACTGATATGTCACCGGGTCAAACTGAATTGGTTGAAACGGCTTATGCCTCTGCTGAGGCGTTGTTGGTTATTCTCAATGATATTTTAGATTTATCTAAATTAGAAGCGGGTAAAGTTGAAATAGAGAACATTGATTTTAATCTGACGACGCTCATTGAAGATGTGTGTAGCCTATTAGCAATTCCTGCATTTTCTAAAGGGTTGGAGTTAAATTGCTTTATTCCAGTTGAGTTACCTCACTACTGGACAGGAGACGCTAACCGTATTCGTCAGGTACTCACCAATTTAATCGGTAATGCTGTTAAATTTACTGAACGTGGTGAAGTGTCCGTATCCGTATGCTCTTTTTATAACTCAGAGAGTGAAGCGACACTGCGTTTTGAAATACAGGATACCGGGATCGGCATTAGTCCTGAAATACATGCGCATTTATTCCAGGTATTCACTCAAGCTGATAGCTCGACGTCACGCCGTTTTGGAGGGACAGGGTTAGGTTTATCGATCAGTAAGATTCTCGTTGAGCTGATGGGGGGGATGATAGGCGTGGAAAGCGAACTAGGCAAAGGTTCCTGCTTCTGGTTTAGTTTGCCGCTATACTCGGCGCGGTCACAGATGCGGAAAATGAAAGAGGTATAATGCTCCAATTTACCTAAAAATATGACATGCTTAAAATCAAATTCACAGAGGCCGAAGTTGAACAGTTATACCAACAATTCATGGAACATCCTTC
>CAIMEB010000264.1 GCA_903839855.1 uncultured Methylococcaceae bacterium | reverse complement strand
GCTAATTTTAAGTCTTCGATTTGAGATGCACTCAAGGGCAAGAGAGAGGTTTCAGTAGTGGGTTGCAAAGTTCGTACTCAACAGGTGAAATGATAAGGAGATTCTATCCTAAATGGGTAAAATATTCTCCGGAAATAACCTTATATAAATGATAAGCCCGTAGACTATCCGCTTTACCTGACCAAACCCCGGTTTGAGTAGCGGTTATTAGCTCATCAACATCAAAGGCTTTATGATCAAGCCCAACCTTAATGCGACAAAGTAGATCGGGTGACTCTGCTTCTAAAGCTTTAAAATCAGCTAACCGATTTAAACCCAACACCTGTGCGATGTCGTCATCTGACGTTTCAGCCAGCAACTCAATAGACCAACCCAAGGTTGCAGCGGCATAACGCAACGCGCCGATAGCATGACCCAAATCATGCTGACAATACCGAAACGCTCTTTCACCGTATTTCCACGCTTCTCGCCAATGCACTGAAGACAAGCCTATCAGTAAACTCGTTTCGGGCACATTGTCAGAAAACCAACAACGTTGTTCCAGAGTATGGTCATGGCTCACATAATGATAAACACCCGCTTTAAGTGTCTCATGACCGGCACTAATTAAATAAGCTTCTGTCGGATGTAAATTGCCGCTGGATGGATTACACCGCAAAGCCCAGCGACTGGGGCCAAACTGTTTCCAGGCCGATAAGCCAAAAGCCAACTCCAGTAATAAACCGATATTAGCCACTGTTAACGGTTGAGCGGCTAGCGTTTCTGGTGAATCTAAAGCCGAGAATAAAACCTCCAGATCACGGCCTGGCTTTGGTAAAGTCACTATCTCACAGCCTGAAAAATGCCGGAATTGATCCGGCTGATCTTCCCAGTCGATAGATTCAGGGCCTTTTGCATAACGCTCTAAGCGATGCTTGGTTCGATTATGATAATTTAAAACCGTTACAATTTGATTGTTCATAACCTTTTAATCCAATTAATCCAATAAAGTTAACACATTATAAAGAGAGATAGCAGGCCACTGAAACTTTACCCGCTATTGTAATGTTGGCGGTATCACCAATTTAGGCTCAACCATTAAATCCTCAACCCAACAGCCTACCGGATTTCCTAAATTCATCTCTTTGTCTTCAAAACGCACTAAAAAAACCGTGCGACTAGGCTCCTCTTCCACATGGCCTATCAAAGTAATAACCCCCCGTGTACCCACCTCAGCTAATACTTCACCTTCAGTTCCATCGGGAATTGAGCCGTCATCGACTATCAAACGGGCCGCATAAACAACATCACCTAACTCTAAATCTTCTACGTTCATTGCAACTCCTGGTTATTTTGTAGTAAAGCTTACATTGTCAGTTAATTGTGTGATTCAAACCTACCTGAAGTATCCATCATTTTGTCGGATTTCTAAAGCAAATACCGCAGAAACAAGCGATTAGAAAAATAAAATAAAATGGCATACAGGTTGCTATTAACAATAACAAGAACGATGCCACCCAGTCAGGAGAATACAAAAATGATTACATTAACAGAGAAAGCGGTTAACGCAGTTGGTCGCTTTATTGCCGGTTCTGAAACACCAACAGCGGGTTTAAGAATCGAAGTCACCGATGGTGGATGTTCTGGTTACCAATACGGTTTGAAGCTTGAAGGCAATCAAACTGAAGAAGATACCGTTATCGATTGTGGTGAAGTCAGGGTATTTATTGACCCTGTCAGCTTACCTATGCTTGATGGCATGTCTATTGACTTTCTCGATAGTATAGAAGGCTCAGGCTTTAAATTTACAAACCCCAATGCCGTTAAAAGTTGCGCTTGTGGTACTTCTTTCAACACCAATTCCGAAGGAACTGGGGCAAAAACCTGTTCTTAAAATCGTTGGTTAAGCTATACCCAACCGGATTCAACCAAACCAACTTATACCCAAACCCGAGGATAAAATCATGTGGGACTATTCAGATAAAGTAAAAGAACATTTTTTTAACCCTAAAAATGCGGGTGCGGTCGCTGATGCCAATGCCACCGGAGAAGTGGGTTCCATTAGCTGTGGTGATGCCTTAAGACTCACCCTTAAAGTAGATGATGATACCGAAGTTATCCTGGAAGCAGGCTTCCAGACGTTTGGCTGTGGCTCTGCGATTGCCTCCTCTTCTGTATTAACAGAAATGATTATCGGCAAGACTATCGATGAAGCTTTACAAGTCACTAACCAAGATATTGCTGCTCAATTAGAAGGCTTACCCCCAGAAAAAATGCACTGCTCTGTGATGGGACGTGAAGCCTTACAAGCAGCAATCGCAAACTATCGTGGCGAAGTCTGGAAAGATGATCACGAAGAAGGCGCATTAATCTGTAAATGTTTTGCCATTGATGCCGTCATGATTGAAGAAATGGTCTGGGCAAATAAATTACGTACCGTAGAAGATGTGACCAACTTTACCAAAGCGGGTGGTGGTTGTGCGTCATGTCATGAAGACATTGAAGCCATTCTGGAAAAAGTCTTAGCTGAAAAAGGTGAGAAGTTTGATCCAGATGCTGCTCCTGCAGCTCAACCAGAAAAAATCGCAGCAGTAAAAACACCGTTAACCAATCTACAACGGATTAAAAAGATTGAGGAAGTACTTGAGTCCCTTAGACCTGCCTTAATGGCTGATGGCGGTGACGTTGAACTAGTCGAAGTGATAGGCAACACGGCTTATGTAAAAATGACCGGTGCCTGTAACGGTTGCCAAATGGCCGCTATGACTATCGCAGGCATTCAACAACGTTTAATGGAAGTCATGGGTGAATTTATTAAAGTGGTTCCCTCTACTGAAATGGCAAAACTGACCAATATTGAGGTGGCATGATGGTCGATATCTATCTTGACAACAACGCAACGACTAAGGTTGATCATGAGGTTGTTGATGCCATGATCCCTTATTTTTTGGAACAGTATGGCAACCCCTCCTCTATCCATAAGTTTGCTGATGGAGTAGCGCGTGGCCTTAAACAAGCGCGTCAACAAGTGCAGTCGCTTATTGGTTGTGAACATGATTCTGAAATCATTTTTACGTCTTGTGGCACAGAGTCTAATTCAACGGCCTTGCTGTCAGCTATCAAAGCTCAACCCAACAAAAAAGAAATTATCACTACCACGGTAGAGCATGCCGCGATTCTGAACTTATGTGATTACCTCGAAAAAGAAGGTTACACCATTCATAGATTACCTGTGGATAAAGCGGGCCGATTAAATCTGGAATCGTATAAGAAATTATTATCTGATCAGGTTGCCATTGTGTCGGTGATGTGGGCCAATAATGAAACCGGCACTATCTTTCCAGTAGCAGAAATGGCAGAACTGGCTAACGCGGCTGGGGTTATGTTTCATACCGATGCCGTACAAGCCGTTGGCAAAATCCCGATGATGTTGCAAGACACCAAAATTGACATGTTATCGTTGTCTGGTCATAAATTACATGCACCCAAAGGGATCGGCGTTTTATATCTCCGTAGAGGCACTCGTTATCGCCCATTATTGCGCGGTGGACACCAAGAGCGTGGTAGACGAGCGGGTACTGAAAACACCGCATCTATCGTTGGCTTGGGTAAAGCCTGTGAACTAGCACTTAGATACATTGAGTATGAAAATACCACCGTTAAAGAACTACGTGACCGCTTAGAAAAAGGCATCACTGAAAGTATTCCCCATTGCTTTGTAACGGGTGATCTTTACAACCGTTTACCCAATACGACGGATATCGCTTTTGAATATATTGAAGGTGAATCCATTTTAATGCTCTTAAACAAAGCCGGTATTGCAGCTTCCAGTGGTTCAGCCTGTACATCAGGCTCTTTGGAACCTTCGCATGTAATGAGAGCGATGGATATTCCCTACACCGCAGCACATGGCACGATTCGATTTTCTTTCTCACGTTATAACACGATGTATGAAGTCGAAGAAGTGTTAAAAGTAATGCCGGGTATTGTAAAAACTTTACGGAAATTATCGCCGTATTGGGAGGGTGACGCCCCAGTGGCTAACCCTGAACAAGCCTTTGCACCCACTTATTCTTAAATAGAAGAACGTGATGAACACGCAAGCCCGCCACATTATTATTGACGACACCACCCTTAGGGATGGTGAACAATCTGCCGGAGTAGCCTTCTCTCTATCAGAAAAACTGTCGATTGCAACACAATTGGCAAACTTGGGTGTTCCTGAATTAGAAATTGGTATCCCAGCGATGGGTGCCATTGAACGTGAAGAAATAAAAGCCATTGCCGCACTTAAGCTGAGTTCCAAGCTGCTGGTTTGGTCAAGAATGCGTCACGAGGACTTGCAAGGTTGTTTGGATTTGAATGTGCATAAAGTAGATTTATCCATTTCTGCTTCAGATCAACATATTCAACATAAGTTAAAACAAAGTCGTCAATGGGTTCTTAATACCATTAACAACTGCATTAGTGAAGCGAGGGATCTCGGCTTAGATGTTTGTATGGGTATGGAAGATGCTTCACGTGCCGATGTTGATTTCTTAATTCAAATGGCTGAAGCGGCTCAAAAAGCCGGAGCGTCGCGAATTCGCTTTGCGGATACCGTCGGCATTATGGAACCCTTTGGTGTCTTTGAGACTATTAAACGGTTAAGAACCGCTACCGATTTGGAAATTGAAATGCACGCCCATGATGATTTAGGGTTAGCAACCGCTAATACATTAGCCGCCGCACTCGCTGGCGCTACGCATGTCAACACCACGGTAAATGGGTTGGGCGAACGCGCAGGTAATGCGGCTTTAGAAGAGGTAGTCGTGGGTTTAAAGCAGCTCTACGGTTTTGAAACAGGCATCTCTTTGCAAAATTTTCCGTTACTTTCAGAACAGGTGGCTACTGCCTCGGGTGATGCCATTGGTACACGCAAGAGTTTAATTGGTAAGAATGTGTTTAGTCATGAAGCCGGTATTCATGTCGATGGCTTATTAAAAGACCCCAGTAATTATCAAGGCGTTGACCCGGCTATTGTGGGGCGTCGTCATCAACTGATATTAGGTAAACACTCGGGGACTCAAGGTGTTATTCATGCCTATCAACAACTAGGCATTGTTGTTAATCGTTTACAGGCACAAAAACTACTGACTCAAGTCAGGCAGTTTGTTAGTCTGACTAAAAGAACACCTCAACCTGAAGAACTTAATTTATTCCATCAAAACCTGTAAGAGGACATTTCATCATGAATGAGCAAACCGAACTAGAGGCCTGTGAAGCAGAAGTCAACGAAAGATTAGATGTACCTGATCAAGATGATCGTTATCCTGGGTCATTTTTTAGGATACCCGGACGACCTTCACTTGAAAATACGGGCTGGCAATTAAACTAAGCCAAAATAAACCCACAATATTACCCACACTTAACGGCAGCTAAAATGGTTATGGTCATGTCAGATACTGCTAAATATCCTTTAGACACGCCACTGGGCTTCTTTAAACAATGGCATGAAGATGTCCATTGTGTGTTCGGAAGAGATCCGGCTGCACACACTGTCTGGGAAATATTACTGACTTATTCCGGTGTCCATGCCGTACTGATACACCGAATTAGTCATCGCTTATGGAAAGCTAACTGGAAACTTTCAGCACGTATTCTTGCTACAGTCGCCAAAATATTTACCAATGTAGAAATACACCCCGGTGCAATCATAGGCAGACGTTTATTTATAGATCATGCGCTAGGCGTGGTCATCGGTGAAACGGCTGAAATTGGCAATGATGTGACTTTATATCACGGTGTCACCTTAGGCGGCACAACTTGGCATAAAGAAAAACGCCACCCAACTATTGGTAACAATGTATTAATTGGCTCTGGTGCAAAAATCCTGGGTGCCATTACCTTGGGTAATAATGTTCGGGTCGGTGCTAACTCAGTGGTCATAAAAGATGTCCCCGCTTGCTGCACAGTCGTAGGTATTCCTGGACGCATTATTCAGACTAAAGGCACCAAAATACAAAACAGGCATGGCATTGATCTTGACCATCATTTGATTCCTGATCCAGTCGGAAAAGCCATTTCCTGTTTAATGGAACGCATTGATGAGTTAGAGGCTAAACAACCTGTGATAACTGAAGTAATTTCTGAAGAAGCCTGTGATAAATGCGAAGCAGAAACTATCTGCGGTTCGCCCAAAAAAGAAAGTCCAGTGAAACTGGCCGCGAGGTATTAAGTGGATTTATTAGATTTTGAAGCACAAGGCCTGTATTTTGAAAACAAAGATACACCAGAAGTCGAAAACATGATAACGATTGCCTCTGAAAACTATGCCAGCGGTGAAGCTGAGCTACCACTGTTAAGAGCTTATTTTTTAGCACCCAACTCGTTAAATGTATTAGTGGCACTCAATCGCTTTTACTATTATCAACATCGACTTGACGATGCGCTTGCAGCGACTCTTAAAGCATTAGCGGTAATTAGACCCTTAATTGATTTTCCTGAAGATTGGCGTGAATTACAGCCCCATCATCTTAGCGATACCCCCGCTAATCTATTAACTCAGGTCAGGCTGTATTTATTTACCTTAAAAGCCATTGGCTTTTTAAATATGCGCCTTGAGTTACTTGACGTTAGCAAAAGTATTTTTGAAAAATTAGTGTACTTAGATGGCAAAGATCGAATCGGTGCAAAAGGTTTATTAGAGTTAGTCATTCAACGGCAAAGTAGTTTTGAAACTTAGGAGTCATTAAGATGTTAAAAGATATATTAAAAGATAAAAATGCATCATTATTAGGCCTGGTGACTTTAGCTCTATTTGTCATCCTGGTTATTTACTTACTTAACCAAGATGCCTCCTTAGTTGGCCCCCTTTAATCTAAAACTGGAGAAACCCCATGAGCTTTGAAGAAGAAATGGAAGAGCTGGAATCTGCTGAAGACTTTTTACAATACTTTGAACTGGATTATATTCCTAGCGTTGTGCATGTTAACCGTTTGCATATTTTGCAACGCTTTCATGATTACTTACAAAAAGCCAGTGATGAAATGCCAGAACACGAAGAAGCGAAACGTGCCATTTACAGTAAGTTATTAGAACGGGCTTACCAAGACTTTGTGGCCTCTGATGCCCAAACAGAAAAAGTCTTTAAAGTCTTTTCAATGACTGAACCTCAAACGGCTTTCGTCGCACTCGGCGATATTAAAGTATGAAACCCGAGCGCTTTGACGAAGGACGATTTGAATACGGTGAATCGGTCAGAGTCACTCGAAACGTCCGCAATGATGGCACCTACCCTGGTTTGGATGTAGGCGTGTTATTAATTCGCCGAGGCAGTGTGGGCAATGTTATTGAAGTCGGTACTTTTTTACAGGATCAGGTGATTTTTACCGTACACTTTCTCAATCATGGCAGAATGGTCGGTTGTCGCCTAGAAGAGTTAATTGGTGCCGAAGAACCTTGGAACCCGAGTCGTTTTGAGTTTAGAGACCGTGTTGTTTGTACGATCGACTTGGGTATTCAAGGTAACGTCTTATTTAAAAAAGGCACCGAAGGAGAAGTATTTAAGGTTATTAGAGATAATGAACTCATTCAATACCATGTGGTATTTGAAGGACGCACATTACAACTCCCTGAATCGGCTTTAGCACCTGCACATCCTGAAACGTTTAAAGAGCCTGAGGCTTGATATGAACCCGCCTAAAAAATCGGACCCTATTGATCCCTATACATTGTTAAGAACAGCGCTAGCGCTTTTCAAGAAGAAACCTGCCGAGCTACAACCGGAAGAATTAACTCAAGCCCAAATACAGGCGCTGAGTGAATTTAACATTGAAAAACGTATTTTAAATTCGCCAGAAGCCGGCTTAGTGATTATTTCAGATCAAGAACTGAAATCTGCTTATCAAGAAGTGCGTGATCGATATGTCGATGAAGACTCATTCCTGATTGATCTGGATAAAAACCGGCTAACCACGGACAGCTTAAAAGCCGCACTTTTGCGTCAAAGTCGTGTTAATGTTGTTATGGAATTGATTGCTTCTCGGTCACCTACAATCAATGAAGTAGAAATTGGTATTTATTATCACCTACATACCGAGCAATTTAATCGCCCGGAAATGCGTGAAGCCTGCCATATATTTATCAGTATTAATCCCGACTATCCTGAAAACACCCGCGAGGCTGCATTAATTCGCGTTCAGGAACTTTATGTCAAGTTACAGAAGAAGCCTTTTAAGTTTGCAGACCTGGCTCTTAAGCATTCAGAATGCCCAACGGCTTTACAGGGTGGTGTATTAGGTATTGTCCCTAAAGGCAAACTCTATCCAGAACTGGATGAGGTACTATTCAGCATGAGGGCAGGAGAAATCAGTCAACCGGTTGAATCTGAAATAGGGTTTCATTTGGTGTTATGCAAGCAAATACAAAAAGCAGAAACCTTATCCTTACAAAAAGCGACGCCTAAAATACGTCAAATGATGAGTGACCGTTCACGGCAAAAATGTCAACGCGCCTGGTTAGCCAGTTTACCCAAATAATATAAGGAGTTACCCATGAGTGATAAAGAAATCAAACACTGCTCGTTTTGTGGTATAGCGCAATCACCCACGGTTCCTTTAATAGCCGGTAGCGAGGGTTTTATTTGCGGAGACTGTGTATTACTGGCTAATCAAGTCGTGAGTAATTGGAGCCGAAAAAAAGAACTCTCTGAAATGCAAGGCCCCTTACCGATTCCAGCTAAAATCAAAGAACATCTTGATCAATATATTATCGGTCAGGATCTGGCTAAACAAATTCTATCCGTAGCGGTGTATAACCATTACAAACGTCTAAAGCATGAAAGTGGTAATGCGGGCTTGGGCGTTTATGATAAGAATGTCGAGATAGGTAAATCCAATATATTACTGATTGGTCCTTCAGGTACAGGTAAGACTCTATTAGCCAGTACCTTGGCTAAAATTGTGGGGGTTCCCTTTGTTATCGCTGATGCAACTACCCTAACGCAAGCGGGCTATGTCGGTGACGATGTTGAAAATATTCTGGTCAGACTGCTGGACGTTGCCGAAGGCAATATGACCAATGCAGAATGGGGTATTGTCTATATCGATGAAATCGACAAAATTGCCCGTAGCCCTGAACAACAAACCGGTACGCGCGATGTATCCGGCGAAGGTGTGCAACAAGCCTTACTAAGATTGGTTGAAGGCTCACATGTTAAAGTCTCAGGAAAAGGTCAGCGTAATAAGGACGGCGAAATGACTATTGATACCCGTAATATTTTATTTATTGCCGGTGGTTCATTTCCTGGCTTAGAGAAATACGTTGAAAAACGACTCACTCCGACCAACTCCGCAATTGGTTTCCATGCGGAAGTTAATAACCCGGATGACAAACCGACTCTTGAAGAATTACTAAACGCGACACAACCCAGTGACTTACGCAAGTTTGGTTTAATCCCTGAGTTTATTGGTCGCTTTCCAATTCTAGCGCCTCTGGAACCTCTGGATGTAGATGCTTTGATTCGGGTTTTAACCGAACCTAAAAATGCACTGGTCAGACAATATCAACAATTGTTTGCTTACGAAGATGTTGATTTAAACTTTGAACAGGATGCACTGGTTGAAATTGCCAAGAAAGCCATCGAAAGAGAAACAGGGGCGCGTGGATTAAGGAGTATCATGGAACAAACCTTGAGAAAAACCATGTTTGAAATCCCTTCACGTGATGATGTTGAGCAATGCATCGTTGATGCAGACACCATTGTAGGCAATGGCGAAGTTAAAGTAATAAAAAAAGCTGAAGAAAAAATCAGGCAACAAGCCGGTTAAACCAATCACAATCTATTGACTGCAGAATAAGAGAATTCTATGACTACCGAAGAAAAAATCCACCAACAATTAGCTACAAATCCAATCATACTTTATATGAAAGGCATACCCGCTAATCCACAATGTGGCTTCTCAGCAAAAGCAGTTGGCATTTTAAACGGCCTAAAAGTGCCCTTCGCGTAAGTACTTATGAATAATTAATTTAACTAAGGCCTGGCATGTTTAGCGTATGATAGAGTCATTTTTAAATTATAAATGCTCTATATAAAACAGCTCACCTCGCAAGAAATTCTCACCTTAGAAGAGATGCATAAAAATC
>CAIMEB010000263.1 GCA_903839855.1 uncultured Methylococcaceae bacterium | reverse complement strand
TATGTTTTCCCTATGGATACGCGCCACATTGATGAGAAAACAAAACTACGGTATCTTATTACCCCAAGTGGATGATTTACAGGAGATAAAAGTCATGTTAGCAGATAGACTAGAACAATGGGCATTAGCCTATATCGCAGAGGGTGAGTTAAAAGGAGAACTAAAAGGTAAACAAGAAGGCAGACAAGAAGGTAAACAAGAAGGTAAGCAAGAAGGTGAAATGCTAGCGTTGCAAAGATTATTGTCTAAACGCTTTGGCAACATACCGACCGAAATTACCTGTTTAATTTCTAATGCCCCAGTGGAGGCTATTGAGCGTTGGTTTGATCTGGCAATTGATGCCCAACAATTATCAGATATATTCAAAGACGATTTATGAGGCTGTGTGTGGGCAGGTTCTCTGCATTCTACATTCATCGATTTTAAGTTTACACTCCCCCCTGTTATTCACATTATGACACCCTCAAAACATCTCAAATCTTGCGAGATACCCGAAATGATCAGACACAATGGGATAGTAGTCATCGTTAAAGATAACGTCCATGGATTTAACTTGCATGGGATGACCATTACGCTTAAAGATATGATCAATACGTTTAGGAGGGAAATTCTTCCACCCGTCTATTTGACCACGATAACTGGGTTCGTAAAAACGGTGGGGATGTAATTCATAGAATTGATCGACGTATTCCCGATTACCTACGATATGGTTATAAGCATGTTCTCCGGCAGGTGCATTAAAATCGCCAACGATTAAATCGCTTCTAACACCAAAATGTAAGCGGGAGTTGATTAGTTTTTTTAGATTATGGTATTCTTCATAAAAACCATGATGTCCCCAACTCAAGTGCACATTGGCGATATGTAACAACCCGAACCAAGGAACGTCGATACATGAGGTGGTAATATTTCGGGACATATAATTGTCTTTACGCTGATCTAAAGAAACATAAGTCGAGAAATTATGTCGCATGGGATAGCGGCTCAAAATGGCTGTGCCTTCCCGCCAACGATGGAATCCTATATGACTCCAGTCCTGATGTATATGATACCAATGACCCCAGTGACGTAACTTATTACAAATTCGAAAAGCCATGTTAGAGGGTGATTCACCATAAGGGGTTGTGATGGGGTCGTGCATATATTCCCCAACTTCCTGAAAACAGATCACATCGATCCCTAAATGCGCAATGGCTTCAGCAATGATTTGTACTTCGCGCTCATGCTGATGCATGGTCTCAAACGAGCAATGACGGGGGTGTTGTTGATAGGTATGTAGATTCAGAGTCAGCAGTGATAGATTCATAACGTCGGATTGTTACAGGTAACGTTCAATATTTATAATTCGTTTGAATACTTTTGATTATCCGTAAAGGGCTAAGCCGATGCGAGATACACAAAACTAAGTAGTGGCAGTGTATTGACTCAATATGACGTGATGATGAAAACTATAGTCTTAAAAGGGCAAAAGTCGGGACTTGATCAGCCAAGTTAGTTATTTTGTAAGACAGGAACTGCATTTAACAGCTTTTGAGTATAAGACTGTTTTGGCTTTGTAAGCACTTGTTCTACAGTGCCATGTTCTATTATTTTTCCTTTATACATGACCGCAACCTCATCGGCTATTTCTGCCACTACACTTAAATCATGGGTGATAAATAAATAGCTAATGCCTTTCTGTTCTTGCAATGATTTGAGTAATTGAATGATCTGAGCTTGCACTGATACATCCAGGGCACTGGTGGGTTCATCACAAACAATCAGTTTGGGATTTACAGCTAAGGCACGCGCGATACAGATACGCTGTCTTTGACCACCTGAAAATTCATGTGGATACCGTAATGCTGAATCAGCCGGTAAATCGACTTGCTGTAATAGTTCTTGGACCAAGCTGTTACGCTCAGCTTCGCTGACTGATGGGTGTAAGGCTTTGATGCCTTCAGCAATAATATCGCCGACCAGCATTCTGGGATTCATGGAGGAGAAGGGATCTTGAAAAACAATCTGGATGTTGGCGCGTTGCTGTCTTAAGTCTTCACCGGTTAATTCGTTTAGCGTGATGCCGTTGATAGTCACTCGGCCACCGCTGCTAGGAATTAAGTTTAACAGGCTCTTTCCAAGGGTTGTTTTTCCACAGCCGGATTCACCGACGAGCGCCAGTGTTTTACCTTGTTGAATTTCAAAACTCACATCATCAACCGCACGCACATAATCAACGATACGTTTAAAGAGTCCTTTACGAATCGGGTAGTAACAAGAGAAGTTATTGACTTGTAGTAAGGGGTGTTTTTTTTGATAAGAATGATTCAGGCAACTGTTTATAGACGGTAGTGCTGCAATGAGCTTACGTGTATAAGGGTGTTGTGGATTATTAAAAACACTTTGGGGTAAACCCGTTTCGACAATCTTACCTTTTTGCATCACAGCAACACGGTCTGCAATCGTCGAAACCAAGGCTAAATCATGACTGATTAGCCATAAAGCCATCCCTGTTTGTTGTTGTATATTCTTAAGTAAGGCTAATATTTGCGCCTGAATAGTTACGTCTAATGAGGTGGTCGGTTCATCGGCAATTAATAATTCAGGTTCTCCGGCTAAAGCTATTGCAATCATCACTCGCTGCCTCTGCCCGCCAGAGAGTTGATGAGGATAATCTTTAAGCCTTTTCTCTGGATTAGGTATTTCAACTTGTTGTAAGAGTTCAAGTACCCGTGCTTTAGACGCTGCTTTTGATAAGGAAAAATGAATATTGAGGACTTCTTCTATTTGACTACCAATAGTCATCACCGGATTGAGTGATGACATCGGGTCTTGAAAGATTAAGCCAATACGTTTACCACGTATTTTACAGAGTTCAAACTCAGTCCGCTTCAATAGGTTATCGCCTTGCAGACTGATCGCCTCAGCGTTGATTTTCGCATTATTCGGAAGTAAACGGAGTACTGATAATGCAGTAATCGATTTGCCAGAACCCGATTCGCCAACTAAAGCAAAAGTTTCGCCCGGATAGATAGCAAAACTCAGATCATCAACCACCTTTTGTTGATGATTAAAGGTGACGCTAAGATTTTCAACAGATAGCAAAGGCGACTTCATAGACTGAATTTAAAATAAGTTAATGAATAAGTTTCAGGTTAACGGCTTAGAGAGGTCTATAAGGGTAAAGTTCTAAAACAAGCCGGTTATTTTTCCATCATTATCAATATCAATTCTTTCAGCAGCCGGGACTTTAGGCAAACCGGGCATGGTCATAATGTCCCCTGCAATGGCCACAATAAAGCCGGCCCCATTAGCTAGTTTTACTTCTCTTATTTCGACAGTATGCCCAGATGGGGCCCCCTTAGTATTCGGATTAGTCGAGAAGGACATTTGTGTTTTAGCGATACAGATAGGGAATTTACCATAATCAGCCTCCCATTCAGCGAGTTGATTTTTTACCTTGAGACTCGCACTGATTTTCTTCGCACCGTATAACTTGGTAGCGATAGTTTCAATTTTGTCCCACAAGCTTAGGTCTTCTTCGTAAACGTAAGTAAAAGCGGGTTCTCGATTATCGACAACCTCTGTTACTGCGTTAGCAAGCGCTTCAGCGCCCGCACCGCCTTCTGCCCAGTGCTTTGAAACCACACAGCTTGCGCCTAAGTCTGCACATTTTTGTTGGAGAAGATTAATTTCTGCTTCGCTATCAAAAGTAAAGTGGTTGATACACACCACACAAGATAGACCATAATGTTGGGTGATGTTTTGATAGTGGCGTTCAAGATTACTAAAGCCTTGTTCAAGTGCGGCTAGATTTTCAACGTTTAAATCTTCTTTTGCTATGCCGCCATGAAATTTAAGAGCTCGCACTGTAGCGACTAGCACTACCGCTGAGGGTTTTAAGCCTGACATACGGCATTTGATATCAATAAACTTCTCTGCACCCAGGTCAGCACCAAAGCCAGCTTCTGTGACCACGTAATCGGCTAATTTAAGTGCTGTTTTAGTCGCAGTGACGGTATTGCAGCCGTGAGCAATATTTGCAAAGGGGCCACCATGAATAATGGCTATGTTATTTTCGAGTGTTTGTACCAGATTAGGTTTAATGGCATCTTTTAATAGCGCGGCCATAGCACCTTGCGCATTTAAGTCACGCGCATAAACCGGTGTGATACGGTCAGACTTATAGCCTATAACGATACGTCCTAAACGATTTTTAAGGTCTTCTCTGCCCGTTGCCAGGCAAAGAATCGCCATCACTTCAGAAGCCACTACGATGTCATAGCCGTCTTCACGTAGATAACCATTAGCCGCCCCACCCATGCCCACCACGATGTTGCGAAGCGCGCGGTCATTCATGTCAACAACCCGTTTCCATTGAATACGTCTAGGGTCGATGTCTAAGGCATTACCGTGATTAATATGATTATCTATTAAAGCGGACAACAGATTATGTGCTACTCCAATGGCGTGGAAGTCACCCGTAAAATGTAGATTGATATCTTCCATTGGTACGACTTGTGAATAGCCACCACCGGCTGCGCCACCTTTAACACCAAAGCAGGGGCCTAAGGAAGGTTCACGCAGGCACATAATAGTTTTTTTGCCTAAACGATTCATGGCATCACCTAAACCCACCGTTGTGGTGGTTTTGCCTTCGCCCGCTGGCGTTGGGCTAATCGCCGTGACTAGAATCAGTTTGCCATCTTGCTGGTCGGTTAAGCTATTGATGTATTCCAGCGATATCTTAGCCTTGTAATGACCTATAGGATCTAAGTGTTCTGCTTCAATCCCATACAATTCCTTGGCTAAACCAATAATAGGGCGCATTTTAGCGTGCTGGGCAATTTCTATATCTGACATGTTTGGGTTCCGTGTTTAAAAATCTTGATGTATGTACAAACAGTGTAATTATTTACTTGAGTTTTATTTAATAGCTCTATAGAAATACAGTATTTGACTAAGAGGGAAGTACTATTTAGCAAATATGCCGTCATGATTTAGCTTTATCTCCACTATGCTAAACTGTGGCAATAGTCTCGCATAAATGAAAAAACTTTTTAAGACTAGATAGGTGTGACGTATTAGAAACACGTATCCGTAATTGATCGAGATAATGTGCTTCAAATACTTCTTTAGGCATTGCTTTTGAATATCTTATGTTCTTTTCTGCTAACATTTTTCGTAGATACGTTTCATGATAGATAGACGTTGAGCCCACAAACCCTTCCGGTTTTTCCATCAATTCAGGGTCTTGTTTTGAGACATCGTAAAATTTCGCGTGAGGATAAAACTCACTGTGTTTACCAACTGATGTTGTATAAATCTTTTTATTACCTAAAAACCAAGTTTCCATACAAGATTTTTGGGCTATTATCTGTAATTGACAGCTTGGATTTAAAACAATGCCGTTATCATTTATAAATTGGTGAATTTCGGCCACTTTCTCTTGTTCGCTCATATCATCTGAATCAATAACCAAAACTAGATAATTGTAGTTGGCACACTCGTTAATTTCTTCTACAGAGTTGACCAGTGCAACATCAAGCAGGCGGGGATAACCAAGACCGCTGATAAGAAAATAATTATTTGTGTTGACGTCTTGAGCAGAATCAATACGTGATAAATTGGGAGTTAAATGACTCAACCATTGTGGATAGACGTTTAGTTCGGTTTTTCCTTCAACCAAAAAATAGATATTCAACTGTCTATACCTTCAGAATATGCCGTTAAATTAGCCAGTTGTGTAAAGGCTTGGTGCTTGGATTTTCCAATGCCAAATTTTTCAGCATCAATAGCGGTGACTATGCTACCTTTTCGAGTCACTATTTTCCAGTGGGAAAAATTCATATCATTGATGATGTAGGGGTGATGACTGGTAATAATGAACTGTAAATTGCGCCCAGATTCTAATATACTTTGAGTGACCTGATTAATGCAATTTATGCCTAAGCTATTTTCAAATTCGTCAATTAATATAACAGTATGATCGGCACATAAATATAATTCAGCTATATGCATTAAGGTTCTTAATATGCCTGAAGACATTTTTGATTCTTCTATCCAGTGTGATACATTTTTTTCTTTAAATTGGATAAAGGGATATCGTTGTATAAAAGTACCGAAGGCATTATTCATACTTTTAAGTGGTTCTATTTTAATATCCTGAATATATGGGAATATGTCAGTAAAATTAGCCGTTATTTCTTTGAATAATTCATTTTGGTTTTTATATAACAAACAAAGCTTAATTTTAATATTTTCTTCGCTACTTCTGATGTCACTTAAGCTTTTATATTTATTTAACTTCAATTCTATTTCATCATCAAAATCAAATTTTCCAAAACTTGAACTGTTATTTCGATTATCATCGAAAATGATTTTAGTAAAATCATCATATATCTTCTTAATTTGTTCTTCTTCTTTTAGCAAAGAAATGGCACTTTCTTTTTGTGATAATTTAACGGTCTTACTATTTTCAAATTTAATATCTTCTCTATCCCTATCGACAACTAATTTATGATTTATAAATAACTGCTCATAATCTATAGAAGGTTTAGATTTTTCGTTGCCAGAATCAAGAATCATTTTTAATAGAAACTCCGAATAGAATTCAGAAACAAAGCCTTGGTTTTCAAATGCACCACGCCATTTGCAATCATCACCACTACTTGTTGTAAATTCAAATTCCCATTTCAATCCATTTAAAGATTTCCCATGCGAAATTTCTTTTAAATTAAGTAACGCCTTCAGTATTTGTGTTTTGCCTACCCCAGAGACACCGACCAGTAAAGTTAGCGGTTTAAATTCTATTAATTCCAATTTCCAATCTGTAGATTGGTCTTCATAAATCAGGGATTTAATATACATAACATTATCTTTTATGATGTAAAAATACTGTGTGGATTGGGGTAAGATAAAAACTCGATACTTTATGTTCTTTCTCTAAACCAATAATCGGGAGCATTTTAGGGCGTTGAGCAATTTCTATATCTGACATGTTGTTCCTGGATTTTAAGTTTTTTGTAACGCATTTCTATGTTATGTCGGTTATTGCATTTCTGATGTTAATCTTATTAGATGCTTATCTCAGCCTGATGGTTTTTTACTGTGAGTTTTGCGTTTTTATCTATTCTCATTTTAGTCGTTAATTGCTGTACATTTGTTGTTAACCTGGGCACTCTTGAAGAGACGATATAGCATTCTTTTTCACAGTCACGATGATGGGCGGAGAATCTCTCTATGGACGCAACTAGCTGTTCATAAGCATGTTGTACGTTTTTACCTTTTAATTCCAGATAAATTACCTTAGCAATAACATTTATATTAGGCTTATCAATTTCAAACATATAATCACAACGTAAGTTTGTATCTGTCTTAGGTATTAAACAACCATCGACTGTTATTTTCCTAACCCTTTTTCCGGATTGATTTTTTATGATCAGCTTTTTACTATGTTCCTCTGCGGTGATAATTTTATTAAATGATAGGGTTGAACAAGTGCCATAATCCATTAAGCATCACCGTATAAAATATCAGTAGCCACATTGAAGGCGACTTCAAATTCATCAGAAACAGAATCTAGTAAATTTGCACCTATTAATCGATTTTCTGTGTCTACAATAGACTCCAAATAGCCTTTCTTGAGGGTATAAGCTGATACATCTTCTAAGTGAATAAGTTCATCAGTTGCTAATACTGCTTCCAGTTTTTTTAATTTTTCTGTATTTCCATTGGCTTTATCATAAGCATCTTGTCCGACCACTAAATTATTTATCGCTGTTAGTATATAGGGACTGTGAGTGGTTATAAAAAACGAATGACCAAAAGCGTTATTAATGGTGGCAATGAGGCTTATAATTTGTTTTTGAGAGACGGGAAATAAATGAGCTTCGGGTTCTTCTATGAAAAAAATAGTTTCCTTTTCATAGATGCGTGAAAGAGTTTTTAAAACTAATAGCATGGGTAGAGATTCTTGCTGACCCGATGAGGTATGAACCAAATTAGTTCGTTTGCCTTTGCTTAAAATCCAGTCTTGTCCTTCTGAGTATATATATTCACCAACGATTATCTCTCTAATAAGATGATCTATTTTTTTTAGATGATCTATTTTTTTTCCAGTAACATCATTCGTTTTATGATGGTTAAAGAAATTATGTTGATCCACTTGATGGAACCGTTTTGATTGTTCGTAGCGAGAGCCAAATTCTTTAATAAGTGTATCTATATCAATATCATTTGCCAGAAATGAAAACACATTTTTTTGCAGAGTAGCAAAGAAAGACCGTCCAGCTGGAATAAAAATAGATGTCTTAAATAGGTTATTAAAGCTAGAATTATCTATTATTTCAGACGTGGTTTTATAGAAAATAATCTCTTTTCTTGAGGGTATTTTTTTTTCGCTTTCTCGTTCTATCCCAATATTAAATCTATTTAACACAGCTTTGTACGTGCTTTTTAGTTTTTTATGAAAATCAATCAAATTCTCAGAGTAACTAAACTTAAGTACATATTTATTATCTATTTGGGTTCTAATAATCGATGCATTACAATCCCCATTAGTATAATCAATAGAAAAGGTCTTGTTCGCCCATGAATAACGAGGGAAAATTCTCTCAAACTGGATTAAGCATTTTTTCTCAATCTCTCGTTTTGTCTCAAACTTTTGTATAGATTGGTAAAAAACATCAGAAAAGGAGTTCTTAAAAAAATAAACTAACTTAGCAATAACACTTTTACCTTGAGCCTGTTCACCAATCAAGATATTGAGCTTCCGTATCTCAAAGTTTGCGTGGTCGATGGTTAAAAAACCATTAATTTCGATGCGTTCCATTCAATGCCTTTAATAAATGACTAAGGATAGTAAATTGCATTTTGCAATAATTATTCAATCGAAGTAAAAATAGTAGTAAATGATTACTTAATAATTCGTGCGTAACACCAAATTTTATTTCTTATTGGTATCAATGGAGTATGCGACAATCAGCTATAAACCGGGAATCTCGCACACAGCGCACTGACTTTTTCACGTACCGCAGCGATAACAGTTTCGTCTTCAATGTTTTCCATAACATCACACATCAGGTTGGCAATTTCAGTGACTTCTACTTCCTTAAAACCACGTGTTGTCGGAGCCGGTGTGCCGACACGAATACCACTGGTAACAAATGGTGATTGTGGGTCATTCGGTACGGCGTTTTTGTTAACCGTAATATGCGCTTTGTTGAGCGCAGCATCTGCTGCTTTACCCGTAATACCTTTAGATATCAGTGATACCAGCATCAAATGGTCATCTGTACCCCCAGAAACGACGTCAAAGCCTCGACTGATAAAAACCTCAGCCATGGCTTTAGCATTCTTAATGACTTGCTCTTGATAACTGCGGAACTCTGGCTCCATGGCTTCTTTAAAGGCGACAGCTTTGGCGGCAATAATATGCATTGAAGGGCCACCTTGGATGCCTGGAAAAATAGACGAGTCAATTTTCTTCTCGATGTCCGGGTTGCTTTTACAGAGAATCAAACCACCGCGAGGGCCACGTAATGATTTATGAGTGGTGCTGGTAACTACATCTGCAAAAGGTACTGGATTAGGGTATAAGCCAGCAGCAATTAAGCCAGCAACGTGAGCCATATCAACAACAAAGTAAGCACCGATTTTATCTGCAATGTCTCTGAATTTTTGCCAATCCCAAATGCGTGAATATGCAGAAAAACCGGCAATGATTAATTTAGGTTTATGTTCAAGGGCTAAGGCTTCCACTTGCTCATAATTAATTTCACCGGTTTCAGAGTTTAAACCGTATTGAATCGCCTTATAGATTTTACCCGAGAAATTGGGTTTGGCGCCGTGAGTTAAATGACCGCCATCGGCTAAGCTTAAGCCTAAAATAGTGTCACCCGGTTGTATTAAAGCCATAAATACAGCCATGTTAGCTTGAGAGCCAGAGTGCGCTTGGACGTTAGCGTAATCTGCACCAAATAAGGCTTTAGCGCGATCGATGGCTAATTGTTCGACTTTATCAACCGCTTCACAGCCACCATAGTAACGTTTGCCGGGATAACCCTCTGCATATTTATTAGTCAGTTGTGAGCCTTGTGCTTCCATGACGCGTGGGCTGGTGTAGTTTTCTGATGCGATTAGCTCAATGTGGTCTTCTTGACGAAGGCGTTCTTCTTCCATTGCCTGGAAGAGTTCATCATCAAAACCGGCAATAGACATAGATTTTTTAAACATGGTAGCTCCTGATTAAGAGGGGATTTATATTTTAAGAATGGGGGTAAATAAGTAAAATTTGTAGATCAGCAACGTTAGTGCCCGTGGCACCCGTCATTATTAAATCGTTTGAGTTTTTCAACGCAGTATAAGAATCATTATTGTTGAGCATGGCTAACGGGTCTATGCCTGCATTTCTGATGCGTTTAAGCGTATTTGAATCAGTTATACCACCAGCAGCATCGGTTGGGCCATCTCGACCATCTGTACCGCCGCTAAGAAAGATCCAGTCATTATCTAACTTGTATTTTTCGGCAGCAATTGCGAAGGCCAGTGCCATTTCCTGGTTACGACCACCGCGCCCATTACCCGTTAATGTGACAGTGGTTTCTCCACCGGCTAATAGAGCCAATGGCTTATCGAGAGCATTTTCGAGGCATTGTTTAGCATCCTGTACCCACGTTTCGGCTACCTGTTTCGCTTCTCCACACAATTGTTTATTATAAATTATAGTGTGATAACCTAATGCTTGTGCAGCTTTAAAAACTGCCTTAAGACTCAGGGCATTACTACCTATCAAGGTGTGAGTTGTATTGGCAAAAACAGGTTCCCCTGGTTTGGGTGTTTCCAGTGCTTGTCCGTGCAGACCCTGTTCTAAATGCTGTTGAACCGATAGCGGAATTTTATCCCACAGTGAGTAGGCTTTAATAATGTTAATGGCATCGCCGAATGTCGTGGCATCAGCTACCGTAGGTCCACTGGCGATAGCACTTAAATCATCATCCAAAACATCTGACAAGATAAGCGCGTGTAAGTCTGCAGATGCTGCAAGTCTGGTGAGACCGCCGCCTTTGAGCTGTGATAAATGTTTGCGTACACAATTAATTTGCTGAATAGTGGCGCCGCTAGCAAGCAATAAGTGGGTTGCTGTAATTTTGTCTGCTAATGATATTGAGTCTACAGGATAGGGGATAAGTGCTGATCCACCGCCACTGATCAAGGCTAGAACGAGTTCATTTTTTTGTGCAAGCGAGGCATATTCAGCACATTTTTTTGCAGCGTTCAGTCCTCGGTTGTCAGGAAGAGGGTGAGAAGCACTCATCACTTCAACACCCTCAATAGCGGTTACATTTTCATCATTAGTGACAGCGATAGCGATACCTGAACGCAAATGCGCGGGTATCATTTCTTGTGCGGCTTTTATCATGGCGCAAGCGGCTTTGCCAAAGGCAATAAGATGAACTTTTGACCAGTTTTCTGTACGATAAAGGGTTTTGTCATCACTGTTTAATAACAATATGAGCTTTTGATTCTCTACCGATAAGCAACGTTGCACTGCAAGATACGGATCGGCGGCTGCGATCCCGTTGTTAAACAGGCTTAAAGCATGTGATTTTGATTGCAAGGTGCTTGGACTGGTTGGGGTATTCATTTGAAAATGCGTTAATCAAGCCATTTCTTTAGCTAAAGCGAAAATATTTTCAGCATCGAGTACTTGTGTGTTACCTTCAAACAATTTAGCAATACAGGCGCGGTGCAAAGCGAGTTTTAAAACGCCGAAGCCAATAGCGCCCCAGATAATCTTGCCATGGCGGAGGGTGCCTTTATCCATCATATCGGTTCCGCCTATGCCTAGGGGGGGGGTCGCATTTGCGTCAGCTATCAACTCAATATTACTATTATCTTGCCATTGTTCGAGGGAGAGTAATTCTACCCCGGTTGCGCCGGTCGCTAAAACAATATGAGCATCTTCAATAGCTAGACCTCTTGCCCTATTATCGAAGGCTTCAATAGGTGTTACATCGACATTAAAGCGCGTCTTGATGTTATTGCAAGCCGTTATGGCGCGTTCTATTGTGCGGGCAGTGATGGATACCTCTGCACCCTCTTGAGCAAGCATTGCCGCTGCACGTTGCCCCACAGGGCCGGTACCGGCCAAGATGACCGCCTTTTTTCCGATTAGAGAGCTACTGGTTGCTAATTTTGCTACTGCGGCGGCTGCGGTAGTGTTGCTGCCATTACTGTCGAGCATAATTGAAACCTGAAAGCCTGGGAAGAAACATTGTTGCACGGCTGTCAATAATTTTTGTCCGGTTTCCATGTTGCTACCGCCGATAAAAATAGCGGTATTTTTTTTGTCTTTGGGGGCGCGGGTAAAAATGGCGCCTTCAACTAAGCCAGTAATGTTTTCTGGTGTTAAGCCTGCATATCCGATGACATGATCTGCTCCGCCGTCATAGCCAACAACGGTATCGAAAACAGAGGGGTGCGTGTCTGTGTCAAATTGGAATAGTAGTTTTTTCATTAACTTACCTGTGTATTTAGGTCAATGTGATGATTTTACGGCTATTATACCCGATAAAAAAACTGTGCCGTGATTAAGCTGCTTCATTAATGAGTGTTTTTACGGCGTTAGGAATGATACGATTAACACAATAATTGCTTATACTCTTCCAGGAATAAAGTTCAATTGGGTGAGAATATAGATTGTTGGCTTGTGTTAGCAAGCCATAAGACAAGCCATAAGAATGAATGCGTTAAACTACTCATTAAACTATTACTGCACTTAGTCATCATAAATATATGAAAACAGAGGATATTAAATGAAAACACCTATCCATATAGCCGTCACCGGTGCTGCTGGACAAATCAGCTATTCCTTACTTTTTCGATTAGCCTCAGGTGCTTTATTAGGGCCGAAGCAGCCTATTATTTTGCATTTATTAGAAATCACACCAGCAATGAATGCCCTGCAAGGTGTTGTGATGGAGTTAAAGGACTGTGCGAGTCCCTTGTTACATAGGGTTGAAATAACCGATGACCCTATGGTGGCATTTAAAAATGTGGATTATGCTTTCTTAGTTGGCGCCCGTCCAAGAAGCGTTGGCATGGAGCGCAAAGATTTACTGGAAGTCAATGCGGAAATTTTTGCTACGCAAGGTAAAGCTTTAAATGCTGTTGCCAGAAGAGATGTAAAGGTTTTGGTTACCGGTAATCCCGCAAACACAAATGCGTTAATTGCTTTGAAGAACGCCCCAGATTTAAAGCCAGAAAATTTTTCTGCAATGAGTCGACTGGATCATAACCGGGCTATCAATCAGTTAGCAGAAAAGTGTGGTGTTTTGACGACCGATGTAAAAAATGTCATTATTTGGGGTAATCATTCAACGACTCAGTATCCAGATTTGAATCATGCCAAGATCAAAGGGCAAGATGCTTTGTCCCTAGTAGAAAAAAGCTGGTTTATTAATGACTTTATTCCTACCGTTCAGCAACGCGGGGCTGTGGTTATACATGCGCGAGGGTTATCGAGTGCAGCCTCAGCGGCAAATGCAGCGGTTGATCAAATGAGAAATTGGGTCTTAGGTACTGCCGAGGGGGATTGGGTCAGTATGGGGGTGCTTTCCGATGGAAGTTATGGTATTGCTAAGGATTTGATCTATTCTTTTCCCGTCACGGTAGTTGATGGTAAGGCGAGTATCGTTAAAGGTTTAGCGATTGATGAGTTTAGTAAGCAGAGATTGAAGCTTTCAGAATTTGAGTTAAAAGAAGAAAGAGAGGCTGTTAAGCATCTATTTTGATGGTATTTCATATCCGACATTCCTTATCCATCCGGGTAAGAAGTGAATTAATTGATTCTAATCTGACAAAATAAATTTTTATTTATATAATATCTAGCTGACTTAGCGGTTTATTAAAAACTAATGATTGTTAAGATAGCGCTTATAAACACACTAATCCTTTAATCCTTCCTTGGTAATGAATTATGACTTTTGTAGTCACTGAAAACTGTATTAAATGTAAATTTACTGACTGTGTTGACGTATGTCCTGTTGACTGTTTTCACGAAGGACCTAATTTTCTAGTAATTGACCCGGAGGAATGCATTGATTGTACCTTATGCGAACCTGAGTGTCCTGCGAATGCAATATATGCTGAAGATGAGTTACCAGAAGGGCAAGAAATGTTTATTGCATTAAATGCCGAACTGTCCCAAACATGGCCTTCGATAACAGAAGTAAAATCCCCCCTACCGGATGCAGATGTTTGGAACGGTAAGGATGATAAAAGTTCTCTCTTGGAAAAATAATAAGAGGTGCTGCTTAGCCCACTTAAAACAGCTAAGAAATCGGTATTCCTATTAAACTCCTAATCCAGAGGGCGACACACCTCGTTCCAGTCGATAAGAGGCTGCATCCACCCACGAGACGCTTCGCCCAACCGATGGAAGAAAATCTTCAATGATCACCCGCAATGCTAGTAAATCCTGTCATTGACACGGTGAAGCAGTCATAGCGATAAATCTCTAAAGACCAGGAGCCTTAGATGACACATCAGGAAGCCAGTGCGTCAGTTCACTGTACAGAATATCCGGTTCGATGGGTTTGGCTAAAAAACCGTTCATACCGACTTCGATACAGTGCTTTCGATCATCCTCAAAGGCGTTGGCCGTCATGGCAATGATGGGGATAGACTGACCACAGTCAAGCTGTCTGATGCAACGGGTCGCCTCTAAACCATCCATTACCGGCATCCGCATGTCCATCAGAACCAGGTCGTAGGGCTTGGTTTTAATCATCATAATGGCTTCGCCACCGTGAATGGCTATTTCTACCGACAACTCTTGTGACTCCAGCAACATGCACGCAATTTCCTGATTTATTTCATTGTCTTCCACCAGCAAAATACGCGCGCCTTTACGAATTTGCGGTTTGTGTTTATTGGATAATTCTTGCTGCTTAAATTTGTCATCGCGTTTCAAACAAACAGTAAACCAGAACGTGCTACCTTGACCGAGACTACTGATAACACCGGTATCGCCACCCATAACACGAGCCAGATGGCGGTTGATGCTCAGACCTAAGCCGGTACCGCCATATTGACGTGTAGTAGAGGTCTCAGCCTGTGTAAAAGGCTGGAACAGTTTGGCTTGTTGATCCTCACTAATACCAATACCCGTATCCTGCACTTCAAATTTCAGTGTTATGAGATCATCTTGCTCATTTTTCACTTGGGCACGCAAGGTGATACGCCCCTGTTCAGTAAACTTGGCAGCATTACCGAGATAATTAAGCAGAATTTGACTAATCCGTAACGGATCGCCTATTAGCGTTAAATCGGCCAGCCGAGAATCGATATCATAGACGAGTTCCAACTGCTTGCCTTCAATCAATTCAGCTATTAAGAGCCTCACTTTGTCGAGTGTATCAATCATGTTAAACGGTAATTGCTCTAGTTCAATACGATCAGCCTCAATTTTTGACAGGCTTAAAATGTCATTGATGATAGCCAGTAAATGCTTGCCAGAGCGGTTAATCTTATCAAGCATGTCCAACTGTTTTGGGTCTTGCAGATCAAGCATCAGGAGATGAGTAAAACCAATAATGACGTTCATGGGTGTCCGTATTTCGTGGCTCATATTGGATAGGAAAGTACTTTTCGCTCTATTAGCTGTTTCAGCCGCTTCTTTAGCTACGATGAGTTCAGAGATTTTTTCATCGACTAATTTTTCCAGGTGGAAACGATAGCTCTTCAGTTCCTGTTCGTTATTGCGAAGCGTGCGAAAGAGCTTGTACCGCTCGATAGCGTTCTCTACGGTTCTCACCAGACTTTCGGGATTCATCCAGCTTTTACCGATAAAATCCTGAGCCCCCAACTTTATCATGCCAGGGCCATCAAGGCCACCGGTAATACCCGTCACTACGACTACCGGACAAATCAGCAACAGTGGAGCACCCAACGCCATTAGAAATTCCGGGGCATCATAGTCAGGCAGATGATAATCGAGCAGGATGCAATCGGGCAGTTCTGTCTCACTGTCTAGGCAACTGCGTAATCCGGCGGCACCTGTTTCTGCGGTCTCGAACCGAAAGCGCTCGGGCGTACCTTTTTGCAACAGCCGTTGCATGATCTCCTGGTCTTCCGGGCTATCATCAATGATCAGTACATGCAAAAAGTCACTCTTCATGATTATTCGTCAGACAGGTTGATGATAGCAGGGCACAGCCAACGCTCCAACGTTATAAATGTCTCGCAAGCCGCATGAATCAGCGCATTTTCATCCACCGTTGCGGTTATCAACACTGTTCTAAACGTTTGCCACATCGCCCCTGTCTGTTCGCCGTAGCCCGTAAAAAAAGCGGCGCCGTTTTCGGCATCAAGATTAAAAACGTTTTTAAGGTGACGACTGATTACCTGTCCGCCCAATGTCGAGCCTTCCAGTACATAGAGACAGCCCAAGGCAGTGGCAAGGTCGGTGCAAGCCGGCAATTCGTGGCAAATGGAAAGCCTATCCAACACATCACCGTCTACTCCCAGCGCTTTAAGATCCGCCGCCAACAAAGGTAGTTTACTCCGCATAGCGATATCCGGTAGCCAGTCATGCAATTCGGGAACACGGGTAAGGCTTGCTTCTAAAGGATGGTAGTAGCCCCAAAAAGCCTGGATCAGGCACAGGTAATTCATCCGTGAGAAGCTGGGTGACAGTAAATTCAGATTTGTCTCAAGGCGCTTATGTAGAGGCCCGGTGGCATTCCTAAGCGTGATTAATCGTTCATCATTCATCGCATTTCTCCTCAGGCAGTGTGATGGTATTGAACCAATAGCGTGTTAAATCTCTTATTTTTTCTATGTATTGTTCAAGTTTAAAGGGTTTAACTATATAACCAGCCGCTCCAAAACGATAGCAGGCGGCGATATCAAGGGGATTATCCGAGGTGGACAGAATCACGATGGGAGTCGATAGCTTCTGCTTCATCTGTCTTAACTCCTTAAGCATCTGTAAACCATTCATCCCCGGCAGGTTGAGGTCAAGTAACATCAAACACGGCAGTTGATCAATCCTGTCGATCTGAGGTAATCCCGGAAACAAACGTGATAGCGCCTCTTCGGCACGCTCTGTGCGGATGATGGGGTGTGTACAACCTGTTTTTTGCAAAGCCCAACAGATGACTTCAAAATCTTCATCGGAGTCTTCAACAATCATTAACGGACGCATTTTATCATTCTCCCCTTTCTTCTACATGCTCAGGTGTCAGTGTGAAACAAAACGTTGAGCCTTTACCTTCGCCCGACTCAATCCAGATGCGTCCGCCATGTTGAGTAATGGCTTTTTGCGTGAGCGCAAGGCCAACACCGCTTCCACCACCATATTCCTTGTGTCCATGCAGGCGTTTAAAAGGTTGAAAGATGTATTCGTGAAACTCGGATGAGATGCCTATTCCATTATCCTGTACGAAAAAAACCGGCATGCCGTTAGTCGTGTAACAGCCTATTTTAATTGTTTTCACTGCTTCAGCGTTGTATTTTATGGCATTCATTATTAAGTTTTGGAATATCACTTTCACAAACGTCGAGTTACAAAGTATGTCTGGCATAGCGGGTTGAATGTCTATCGTTATGCAGTCATCGGGGTTGGCATTTTTTAGCATGTCTACGACTTCTTCCACTAACGGTGTGATCGAGCGAATCTGAAAATCCTGATCGATATGATCCAGATGCGAATATTCAAGCAGTGCTTCCAGAAAATGATGCATACGACCTGTCAAGTATAGGATCGTCTCTATCCGTTGGTGTCCTTGCCCTGATAAGTGTTCATCTTCTTCCAGTCTTAAAAGTTCGGCATAATTGTGTATGCCGCGTAGTGGTTCTTTTAAGTCATGCGAAGCGGCATAAACAAAGTTATTCAGCGCCTGGTTGCTGAGTTCAAGTTCAGTGTTGAGTTGTATCAACTGGTAGGTCTGTTCAGCAAGGATGTCATGCAAATTTTGCTGCAGTTTGCTGACATGCTCGATTTCACAGTCCAGCCAGGGATGGGAATAGCCGCGAACGGTTTCTTTCCATAATGCAAACGAGGTTCGAGGCTGTAGTC
The DNA here is from genome assembly GCA_903839855.1 of uncultured Methylococcaceae bacterium. Classification (GTDB taxonomy): domain Bacteria; phylum Pseudomonadota; class Gammaproteobacteria; order Methylococcales; family Methylomonadaceae; genus Methylobacter_C. The sequence goes on along the minus strand of CAIMEB010000263.1, from coordinate 7,845 downwards.
GACTCTCTTGATCTTCATCGTCAATGATAACTGGTTTTTTCGGATCGCCTGCCCAATGCGTTTCCGATAGCACCTCTGGGCGAAACCACATCACCCAAGTCAAATTCACTCGACTAATTCGGATGGCCAGCAATCCGCTTGCCACGGCTGAAAACTCTCCTGCTGCCTGAAAATTATAAGACAAGCAATGCGTTACCAATACAGCATCCTTTTGTTGTGCAAGCCACTCAGCAAGCAAGCCGACTTGATACGCCGTGGGTGTTATGCCCAGTAGCGTCACCTTCCCGTTCTCAAGCAATGCTGCTCCGTCGGCATTGATCCCGTTAAGCAGGTTTATTTTACTCCCGAATAAGACGTCGTGGTAGTTTTTGGCACGTCCCATCTCACCAATAAGTTGGCAATACGCCTGGATGAGTTGGGTACGATAGGCGTAGTGATCCAGATTTTCCAAATCACCAATGCGTAGTGATAACATCCGAGACAATAACTCAACTGGAAAACGTTGCTCATAGGCTAGATATTTCGGTTCGCTATGGTGCATACAGGAAATAAGTCCCCATAGTTTGTCGGATTTCAGTAAAGGCATTACAAGTGTGGCTTTTACGCCCATATTGCGCAGATAACTGGTATACATCACCGAAACACTCCGTAAAAATGAGTGGCTCAGATCAACGGGACTTCCGTCAGACAAAGGTGACTGATCAGGAAACAGGGGTACGGGCACATAGTCTACATCGGGCAGATGTCTAAGCGGACTTAACGCGAACAACCGTCGTGCAGGCTCAGGTATATCACTGGCTGGATAATGTAGGCCAAGATAGGCTTCCAGATTCGTCTCTTTAGCTTCGGCAATGACCATCCCGCTACCGTCCCGGTCGAATCGATAAATCATAACCCGTTCGAAGCCCGTCAAAATGCGTACTTGTTCAACAACGACAGACAGGAAGCTGAGTAACCCGGCGCTCCCATACAGTTGCTGAATCATATCCTGTAACCTGGACGAGTATGCGTGTGCCGGAATCATTTCTACAGTGCCAGCGGAAAGTTCAAACTCCAGTAACAACAAGCCATTAATGCGGTTACCAGATATATGGACTACACCGTTCTGAGAGGATAGAAAGGGCACGGAAATTAAGTGAGTGGCGTTAGCCAGCTCTTTTTTAACGAGTTGGGTGCGAATGGCTGCGGTGTTTTCTTCGCCCAGCAGTCCGTCAAGGCATTGTCCCACCAGCCGTTCACAAGGGACGTCCAGGAAATCAGCGCTATTAGTGCTTGCCTGAACAATTCGAAGCTCAGGCTCTGCCAAAACCAGGAGTACCCCATGAGGCTGAATCGCTCCGACAAGATGTACCTGCTCACGGTCGCAACTACTTAGATCAACGTTTGTTATTGTCATTAGAATGGTTTCACTGATTTTTGGGGTGTCTGGGCGGTGGCTTCAGACACGACACCGTCAGGCACTACCAGCAGAGTTTGAAAGGTCTGAACCCAGCGTAAAGTAAAAGGTAGCTCCTTGTCCCGGATTTGATTCCAGCCACAGTCGACCATTGTGTTTTTCGATATGTTTAAGCGCTATCGCGAGACCTGCGCCGGTGCCGCCACTATACTCATTGTGACCATGCAAACGGCGAAATATCGTAAAGATGGCATCATGGAATTTCTCGGGGATACCGATACCATTGTCCCGGACGAAGAAGGTTAGCGTTGGGTTTTCGAGGCATCCTATTTCGATCTGCTTTTCGGGCTGATCATTATATTTAATGGCATTCGTAATCAGATTGCTGAACACTGATGTCAGCCGAATTCGGTCACAAATCAGGGTAGGCAAAATCTGAGGGATTTCAATCTGCGTTTCCGTGTTTTTGATAATAGCAGACAAGTCTTCAAGAACGTTGCTTACGAGCAGATTGAAATCGACTAACTGATTTTCCAATGCTTGCTGGCTCGCGCGTGAATATTGCAGCAGGGCGTTAATCTGATGACTCATCCTGTCACCCAATTTCACAATAGCCTTCAGCCAGTTAAGTTCCTGCTGCTTGAGCTGTTCGTTGGTACTATCCATTAACATTTGAGAGAAATTACAAATACCCCGAAGAGGTTCCTGAAGATCATGAGAAACAATATAGGCAAACGCTTCGAATTCGGTGTTACTTTGCGCTAAACAGGCTTGTAAGATCCGCTGTTTTTCCGAATACTGCAAACGGATAATAGTGTGCTGTAGATCAGTTATGGCTTCGGTCTCATAAAGTTGCCAAGCACGTGCTGTGCCCCTCATTTCCTGCTTCCAGACTTCAAAAGAACCACGCGGTGTAAATCGTTCTTCACCACTGATGGCATCAATCTCGATCTGCTTCAAAGGGTCACCCGCCCAGTTGACTTCCTGAACGACTTCAGGCCGAAAACAAAGCAAATACTGCCCCGGTTTTTTCAAATGCACAGCGAGCAGACCCGTTAATTGATCCAGGGAGTAAGCGGTGGTTTTGAACAGTGTTTGCAGCCTATCGGTTATAAAAAGGGGCTGGTTTTGTTCATCCAGCCATAAAAGCAGGGCTTGAATGACCGTTGTTTCCGGGGTAATGCCCGCACAGAGTATTCGGTTATCCAAACAGAGTGCAACACCTGTGACGTCGAGATTGTTGAGTAGCTGTTCCGGTAACTGACTCAAGGCGACCGGGATTACGTCAGCAGAAGACAGTTTGGCGGCAATTTTGCTCATTCTTTGCTTGACCTGTAGTGCGATTTGAAACTGTTCGGATCTTTCTTTTTCAACTAACAAAAGTGCAGTCATTTCCGAAAATAATTTAAAATCAAGGCGCTCAGAGTAACTCACCCGGCGAGGTATAGCGTTTTTGCAACTAAAGAAGCCCCATAGCTCACCATTATCTACCAAGGCCATAACTAAGCGCGATTGTACACCCATATTTTGATAAAAGCGGCGGCACATCGGCGATATACTGCGTAGCACTGCTAAACCAAGGTCTATCTGCAACGGGTTATGAGTTTGATCTGCAATAATGATGGGCACAGGCTCATAGTCCAAGTCCAGAGCATACTGCAACGGCATCAAGACCATTTGTCGGCGGGCGGACTCAGGGATGTCGGAGCGTGGAAAACGTTTATCAAGCACAGAAGGGAAATGCGTTTCGCAGGCTTCAGCGATGGCATGAAAGGAGCCATCATCGAGAAAACGGGCACCTACCACTGAATCGAAACCGGTCAGCCGTTTTAATTCACGGACACCGATAGCCATACCATCCTGCCAGGTTTCAGCGGCATGTAGTTTACTGATGCAGTCGGTGATCTCGGCAATGAGACCCGTTGACCCATTTTCTGACAATTCAGTGGGTATGGCTTCGAACTCAACAATAAAAACGTTACCGGACCGGTGAGCAAAAACATCGAACCGATGGCGGTTTTGCAAGGTCAGAAAGCTGCCGAGATAGCGTGGAAGTTGTGAGTCAGTGATGAGACTCAGACTTTTCTCAAGGATCTGCCGGATGTGTGGCGTCACAATAAGGTCAAGATGACCCTGCAAAAGTTGTGCTACGTCGTTACCGAACCAGACGAGGGTATTTTCGCTAGCCCCTTGAATACGAAAGTCATTTAGGCTTAGGATGAGCAAAACCCCATGCGGCATAATAGCACCCGGAAATTGCACCTGTTCGCGATCACAGTGAGTCAAGTCTACCGGATCATTCGAAATTTGATTGACCCAAGGCTTAGCTTTAGATGCCCATGCTTCCGAAATATCCATAATCAAATCCTAAAGTATAAATTAAGTGCTCTTTATCTGGCATTTTACCAGTGAAGTGTCGAAATATAAATCATTTGTCGAGCCTGTTAGGTAAGATGCACGAACAAACCAACAGTTTTATTGGTGGGTATTTTGTTTTTGCAAGTTACTTTATTACGGCTTGAGAAATCTTAAAAGAAAGGCTGATAAGTAATGCTCACTTTCTTGGGAGTAAACGTTATGTGATGCATAGATAGTGAATAACGTTTTACAGAGTATGGCGGCTGAGTGACAGAAAGTCAAAGCGGAAACTTTAGCATTATTATGGTGACAACCTCTAAAATCTGTGCGGAGACTTAAATGTAGTCCCGCTAGTTGTGCGAGCTTAGTAAATCGTTCTACGGCATGAATCGGCAATAAGACATAAAAAAGACCCTGTTCGGATAATAAGCGTTCGGCGCTTTTGATTAAATCTTCAAAAGGCAATTGATCATTATGTCGTGCAATATGTCTCAGTGTCTCTGTTGCCTTAGTATGCTTCTCAAAGAAAGGGGGATTACAGATAATAAGATCATAATGCTCGTTGCTTGCATTGGAAAAGCTTTGAATATCCTGATGTACTGCCCTCAGGCGCTTTGCCCAAGGACTTTGCTGAAAGTTGAATCGGGCTTCTTCATAGCTGGGTTGCGTTATTTCAACGGCTGTGACATGCTCAGCACCTAATTGAGCGACCATTAGAGATAAAAGGCCTGTTCCTGCGCCCACGTCTAAAACATAGTCGCCTTGATTAACCGGTGCCATTGCCGCGAATAAAACCGCATCTGTGCAGACTTTCATCGCAGATCTATCTTGTACAACCGAAAACTGCTGAAAGTGAAAACTTGACATACCGTAATATTACAAGCGATAAAGCGGTTCCAGGCTTTTGTCTTCAGTCGGAGACGCAATTTTCTTTAGCGCTTGATATTCAGTAAAGGTTTGGAATAATTTTTTCCCCTGCCATTGACGGGTTTCTTTCCCATACAGTGTTTGATTTAGGCGCAATATTTCATCTCTTAGTCGGGCATCACAAAACTCAGCAAGTGTGCCTAAATTATGGCTATTGAATGTTAGCTTACCCCAAACTAGCAAAGCCTCTTTAGCCTCTATAGGATCATTTTGCTTACAGGCTTCTTTTATGCGTTTAGTGGCTTGTTTTAAATTGATCTCCTCTCCATCTTCCTCAATGACCGGATTTTTAGGGATACGTTTTCTTAGGACAATAATCAGAGTGATTAACCAGCCAGTCCCTAAAAATAGGGAAACCCATAGCCAAACACTGGTTTGTTGAGGGCTTTGTTGGGTTATTGGAGCGCTGTCATTATTTTGCGTTATGGGGGTTATTGACGGAGGTACAGTGCTTGGCTCTGTTGGACTATCGACTGCCATTGCAACGATTTTTGTTTCTGGAATTCGTGCTATTTCCATCTTTTGGGTCTGGTTATTAAACCAGGGTATTTCAATAGCGGGTAAGTTATAAATTCCTGCCTTAGATGCAATTAACGCGATTTTTTCTTCTCTAACAGCGACGAGTCCCTCCGTTTTTTTCTGTTCTTGCAAAACCGGTTGGTCTGGGTAGATTTTTAATCGATCATTCGTCTGGCTTGTATTTAATTCGGGAAGTTGACCTACCGTAGTGCCTTTTGCCTGAAGTGTTAAGGTTCTGGTCAAGGGTTCTCCGACTTTCATTTGTTGGGCTTCGCCTGACCAGGTTTCTTTTAAAACGAGTTGTTCTGCAGATAACCAATGTTTTCCGGTAAAGGAGGTCGGTACAGGTTTCACCTCCAGTGTTATCGCTTTAGACTCAACCCGTTTTGTTTTGCTAATTTGAGAATTAAGGAAAGGATTCATTCGCGCCGGGACGTTCACCAGAATCTCAGCGGTTAATACGAGCGGTTTAATGGTTAATTTACCGCTTTTTTGAGGGAAAATGGCATACTTACGTTCTGTTACAGAATAATTAACACCATTGACTTGGGTATTATAATTACTGTCCTCCCCTAAACGTTCAATTACAGCATCAGGTAACTCAGGTTCATTCAGCCTGGCTTGAGAAATATCGACCCGGGTAAACAGGCGTAAAGTGTAAAAAACCTGAGATTGAATAAAAGGGCTTTGCGGGGTTGCTTCAACATCAATATATAACTCTTCGTCAGTATTAACCTGTTTTTTTTCGGCATTGTCGGTGATTAAGAGCGTTGTCGATTGGCTAGAGTCCTTACCAAATTTAATCGCCGGGATAACGATGCTGCCAACTTGTTTGGCCATGACAGTCAATATCCATTGCACGGTTTTACTGGATTTTCCATTAATCCACGAGGCGCTACTGGTATTATTTTGATTGAGTATAGTGAAATTTTGCTCTAAGGGAGTAAAATCCGGGTCATCATCCGGCGATTCGTTTGCAGTAAAGATGAGCTGGAATGACTCATCTAAACTGACAGGATTTCGGTCGAAAGAAACTTTAATATTTGTTGCAGAAGCGTTTTGAGGACTCCAGATAATTAGTAGTAAAAAAACTAAAGCAGCAAAAAACCTGAACTCAATGGCAGGGTTACATATTTCTTTTGTAGTCATCATCGTTTTAATCATTAATCTATATTGAATGCATGCACTTGTTCTTTATTAAACACTGTCTTGTCTCAACAACAGGCTTTAGACAAAGAATAAAGTTAAAAGTGCCGAAAATCATGCATCCAAACTCCAGTTAAGATGTAGGAGCAGAATTGTAACCGTTCAGTCCCCTCTTACAGGTCAGGCGGTGTACACCAAGACGAGACAAGTAATGAATCTGCGAATGTACGCAATACGATAATAATGATTGTAATTTAAATCTGGATAATAAGTTGTGTTATTGGAAAGAACGGAATGTCCGGTCTAAAGTTGGTAGCCTAAACATTTATTTTTCCCAAGCACTTGCAATGGATTTTAGCCAAGCGCTCACTCTTTCCGGTGTTAACTCTTTCTGATTTTCCTGATCCAGTGCTAACCCCAAAAAGTTCCCGTTATTCTCGGCTTTAGAGGCTTTGAACTTATAACCCTCAGTAGGCCATTCGCCAATGAGTGTCGCACCACAAGCATCGAATTGATCATATAAATAATAAACCGCATCGATAAATTCATCAGGATAACCCTTTTGATTGCCTAAACCATAGATGGCCACTATTTTACCGGTAAAATCGTGGCCTGCTAAGGTCGGTAAAAACTCTTCCCAACTTTCGGTGACATTCCCTGTCGATAAGCCCGGAACCTGACCATCACCGTAAGTCGGTGTACCTAATATCAAAATATCATACGCCAGCAGGTCGGCGACAACGGCATTGCGAATATTAACCGGTTTAGCGGCTACAGCAGAACCCAAAGTGGTTGAAATATCTTTTGCAATACGACGAGTATTGCCGCTGTCAGTTCCAAAAAATATACCTACGGTAGCCATAATATTCTCGCTTGGGAAGAGGATTTTTAAAGTTGAATTTGTAACAGTCCGGGCACAGTACTGGGTGATAACACTTGCCATTCTTCAGGCGTATACGCTTTTATGCTGACTGCATGAAGCTTACCTGTACCCAGGGGGGCTGTTAACGTAGACATCACTAATTGTTGTTTCTTAACAAGGCTGAGATCTGTAAATTGTTCACTGACGACAGTAATTAATAAATCACAACCAGCACCCTCAACAATAACTTTCGCATCGGGAATGCCGGCTTTCACCAGTTGCTCAACTGCTTGAGTCGACAGGGTTTCGCTTTCAGGCTCTGCTTTCTCCGGCAATGCCGTTTTTAATAGCGGTAATAAGCTACCATTATTAGACATTTCTTCAAGGATATCACATCCCCCTACTAGTTCACTATTAACGAACAATTGTGGGTAGGTTGGCCAGTGTGAGATTTTAGGCAGTTTTTCGCGAATAAAAGGCGCTTCCAAAACGTTAACATAAGTACCTATGTAAAATTAATTTAACTTAACTTTTAAGAAAAGTCTACGGTGAAAGATAGTCCAATATTAGCAAGCACATCAAATAATTCTCTTTTGAGATCAGCAAAAGACTTATAAGCGTCAAAAGGCAACCAGTC
>CAIMEB010000262.1 GCA_903839855.1 uncultured Methylococcaceae bacterium | reverse complement strand
GCTAATTTTAAGTCTTCGATTTGAGATGCACTCAAGGGCAAGAGAGAGGTTTCAGTGGTGGATTGCAAAGTTCGTACTCAACAAGTGAAATGATAAGGAAATTCTATCCTAAATGGGTAAAATATTCTTCGGAAATCACCTAAGTGCATGGAGGCCTTTGGTGTGTTGGGCTGTTATCGTCGTTGATTACATCTTCCCACGCTGGAGGCTTCCAGACTATTTTTTAATCAAATCAAAACTGTCCGAAGTATTGATTTTAAAAATGACGCGAAATTCGTATTTGAACATAATCATCGCGATGAAAGCTATATAATACGAAATCATTAAACGGCGCATCTATTATAAAACGTGCTTTTAGTTCCACGTTCCAATTATCGTTAATACGCCTCGTTGCCTCAAGGTTCACAAATTTCCCTGCATCGTTTAAATCATGAATCAAACCTGCTCTAACTTCTGTACTTGCGGTATCATTAAAAGCAGCACGCATACCAATAAAAATATTATTATTGTAAAGAGTTGGCGGTGCTTTAATAAGATTACGTCCATCATAGTCGTATTCACTAAGCAGTCCTAAGTCAACACCACTTTTTCCTATGTCATACAGAGTATATTCGAACCCAGCTACTACAGCCTGAAAGCGTTTATATTGCCCGCCTCGCGTCATTGCTTCCAGTTTCCAAAGCCAAGCACCTTGTGTATATTGAACATCCAAACTAGATTGATTAATAATCTCGTAATAGGGTATGAATGCTGGATTGCTAGGATTAAGTAGATTTAATTGCAATGTTGGTTCACGACTTGTTCCCCAAAAGTGTGCAATTCCTATGTCCCATCCATTAAATGCACCGTTCCAGCGGACGGCAAAATCTTGATGCCATGCTTTCGATGATGATTCAAATAATGGATATTGTGGATGTTGACTGTTAATTGGGTAAATCGGGCGAAAGCGTCCGTATCTATTTTCAAATTCGCGTTCACGAAAATAAGGCATATAGTACAAACTGAAATTACCGTTTAATTTACTTAAATTTAAATTTAAATTTAAATTTACTAAAGGCTGCCCTAATTTATCTTCTAGGTCAATGTCTTCCAAATAATCTGATTGATTAATAATATCAACAAGATGACGTGATTCTGTGACTCCCCAAAATACTTTGCTGACGCCAGTTTTTATATCCCAATCTGCTGTTTTATATTGCCAGCTAAGTTCTCTTATATCCCAGTGTGTTCGCTTAGTGTCTATTGGGTCTAATCGCAAAAAGGGTGCAAAAATAACTCGATTGTTTTCATTAGAAAAATCATGCCTCAATTCTGGATTCAGCATTAAAGACGGATAATAAATATTAGTTCGTTGTCCAACAAAGGCAGGGTTATAGAAAAAAAAGCGATTCTCGAATCCTGCTTTACCAGATAACTCCCATGCCTGCACGGTGAAGGTTAATGTGAGCAAGAGGTGACTAATTAAAGCCCGTAGTAAATAACGTCGTATCATTATTCACGTTGTAAATTAGTTTGAGCAAAATCTTGCTCATGGAATCCGTTTCGAAACTGATAACCCTTAAATTTCATTCTCGTACTTTTTTTGTTTTGATAATTAGTCATAAACAACTCATCAGGTCGCCAATATTTTCCAAGATATTGCTGATAGCCGCTTAATTTCAGAACCTTTTGTAACTGATTGGTGTGATCGTAAAACTCAACTTTTTGCATACGATATTCGGTTTTATCTATCCAAACCAATAATCGTTGATAACCAGAATCCTCGTATTTAGGTTGACTTTCTACGACAAAACAAGTTAGTTGTTCACAAGCCTCTTCACGTATAAATCGGTAGTTGTATTTATCAATATCTTTAGGAATCATATCTTCATAAGCAAATTCGCTACCCATAAAAGCACCAGTTTTATTGCTTGATGAGATGCGTTTAGTGCGTTTTAGTGCGGGAAGAAATAACCATTGCTCATCAGGTACAGTAACATGGGCATAAGTTAATAAAACAGTTCCTTGCACATCCCTAGGCTTAGAAAAAGTTACTAATGATTTATCACCTTCATTGGGTGTAGTGACCTCTAGCATTTTAATATCCATTTCACGTATATTTTCGCCACCATTCTCATCCATTAAGATCATGGTTTGATGAGCAAAGGTATCACCATAACCTTGGTTGCGGTGATCGATTTCTTGCGCAATAGCAAGCCCCTTTTCTTCTTCTGCAGATGCTTGTACAACGGATAAATTGATTAAAAAAAGCAATGTTGACCATAGGATAATTCTTTTCATAACGGTATCTCAAAAATTAAAATTATTTTAGTTTGGAACGGTTTTTTATACGATAAAGCGCATAGAGTAATGCTGGCATAAGGAATATTTCTGTCACAAAAGCAATTGCGATAGTCAAGCTTGTTAACTTACCAAAATCAGCAGTAGGTACGAAATCGGAGGCGGCCATAACAAGAAAACCAAAGCTTAAAAGTATAGCTGTCATGAAAATCGCTGTACCAGTATGATGATAGGTACTTTTAAGAGCTTCATAAAATGTTTTTCCTTTTTTAATTTCTGTTCTGTAATGCCATAGAAAGTGTATTGTGTCATCGACAGCAATACCCATAGTAATACCGCCTATTAATACCGTTGCCATATTTATTTTTAAACCCAGCCAAGCCATTTGACCTAGTATGATACCAATTGGTAATAAGTTGACAATCAACCCAATAATTAACAATGGTATAGAACGTACAATAAACATCATAATGAGCAAAAGCGGCAATAGAACTGATATTAGGTTATTTCCGGAGAATATTTTACCCATTTAGGATAGAATCTCCTTATCATTTCACCTGTTGAGTACGAACTTTGCAACCCACTACTGAAACCTCTCTCTTGCCCTTGAGTGCATCTCAAATCGAAGACTTAAAATTAGC
>CAIMEB010000261.1 GCA_903839855.1 uncultured Methylococcaceae bacterium | reverse complement strand
GCTGACCGATTATCATGACAAGGTGAATGAGTTGCTGGCAGCGGATAACTCGTTTGCGATAGTAACGGCAACGCATATACTGACACAACGAACCCGAAAGAACGATGAGGAACGCTACCAGGCCAAGCGGCTGTTGGTACGCCTACTCTATCAACGCAAATGGGATAAACAACGGGTTATCGACTTGTTTGGCGTAATTGACTGGATGATGCGTTTACCCGAAGAACTTGATCAACAACTATGGCAAGAAATCGAAATCCTTGAGGAGAATGAAAAAATGCAATATGTAACGAGTGTAGAAAGAATTGGAATTGCCAAGGGACGGCAAAAAGGATTGCTGGAAGGCGAGGCAGAAATGCTGGGCTTAGTGCTTAATCATCGTTTTGGTGAGTTATCTGATGCTGTTGTCAACAGATTAAGACACGCCAGCGAAGATCAGCTCAAAGTGTGGTTGATTAGCGCCATCTCAGCGCCAAATTTGGATGCTGTTTTCAATTAAGTTAGGGTATTTATAGAAGCAAACGCTATTAATTAAACAAATAAAATGAATCTCACTTTTCGCGATAGGATGTATTCGCCCTTTATTGGTTGTAAAAACACAATACAAAAATAGGGATCATCATCATTGTTAATTATGAGCAAGATTTTTACGGTTGAACGCAAGAGTTAGTTTTTAACTCTTCAGTTGGAGAAAGTCGGCATGATTTTGAGGTGTATCGAGTATCTGTAAAGTTGCTCCATCAGTAAGAACAACGCTCCTAACGCTAAATAACTTGGACATAACTTATTATTTTAATAGCGTTTATAACCGCTCTGGCAAAACAATAAATACACCCGTGTTAAATTCAATATTTTAGGATAATTCGTGTCAATCTCCACGATCAAGTGCAATTTACCGGTTCACTGAGAGAAGACCAAATGATTGCCGAATATTTAAATGCACACTTATTCATCTGTCCATCAAGTATTGAAAATAGCCCAAATTCATTGGGCGAGGCGCAACTATTGGGTGTACCTGTCATCGCCTCTTATGTGGGTGGAGTACCTGATATGGTTACACACGGCGAAACAGGATTACTCTATCGGTTTGAAGAAGTTGAAATGCTGGCTGAAGGTATACGCAATCTATTTATGAATATGGCACTCGCACTAAGTTTATCTAAAAAGGGTATCAGTGCCTCTGAACAACGCCATCAGCCAACAAGCAATTTACAACAGATGATTAAAATTTATCGTTCGATAATCGAGTAGTATGATTACTATAACGCACCAAAAAATAGAATAATCTATCATGACTACAGAAGACATTCGTTGGAAACAACGCTTTTTCAATTATAAAAGAGCCTTATTACAATTAAATAATGCAGTTGAACTCAATCAACAACGGCCTTTATCTAATTTAGAAAAACAAGGTTTAATTCAATCGTTTGAGTATTGTCATGAATTAGCATGGAATGTGTTAAAAGATTTTTTTGAATATCAAGGAAAAACATCAATGATGGGGTCGCGTGATGCCACCCGCGAAGCATTTAATAGGGATTTGCTGAGTAACGGGGAAGCATGGATGCAGATGATTACAAGCCGTAATCAAACCTCTCATACTTATGATGAGGCGATTGCTGATGCTATTGCCAAAAAAATAATAACGATTTATCAGCCTTTGTTTGTCGAATTACAACATAAAATGCAAATGTTATACGATGCAAATTGAAAGTTCAGAGCCCTGTTTTGGGCTTAAACAAACAATCATAGAAAAAATTAACGCGGTTTTTGCCAATTATGCAACGATTGAGCAAGCCATACTGTATGGCTCGCGTGCTAAAGGCTGTTATCGTCAAGGTTCTGATATTGATTTAACGCTGAAAGGTCATGAGCTGACTTATGATCAATTAGTAAAAATAGCCACTGATATAGATGACTTATTATTACCTTACAAAGTAGACTTATCGCTTTATCAGCAAATTAGCAATCCTGATTTAATAGCGCATATTGATCGTGTAGGACAACCGTTTTATTGTCAATTTGATAAGGCTTAAATAGGATTGGACAACTTACCTACAATGGCACACAATAACGGGCGATTCGCAGTAAGGTGATTTCCGAAGAATATTTTACCCATTTAGGATAGAATTTCCTTATCATTTCACTTGTTGAGTACGAACTTTGCAATCCACCACTGAAACCTCTCTCTTGCCCTTGAGTGCATCTCAAATCGAAGACTTAAAATTAGC
>CAIMEB010000260.1 GCA_903839855.1 uncultured Methylococcaceae bacterium | reverse complement strand
TAATGGCATGGATATAAACCTTCATTGTACAATGAACTGAAGGTTTGTGTTCATTTGTACATCGAAAGAAACCCGTTTTCATGACTTTATAAAGCCAGGAATTGCATAAAGTGTAAACCGGTAAATGAAGGATGCCTGATTCTGCCTCTAATAAAGCGATTGAAATTTCAAACTCCTGTGACGATGCGTGTCACGATACTTACAAACCTCTTTAACCCCTATTTTTTTAAGAGTAACTAATATGAAACGTATTTTATTAGGCTGCCTACTGTCCAGCGCCATCACATTACCTGCCTTCGCAGCCTTAACTGCCGGAACTCCTGCACCTGATTTTCAAACCCAAGCCTCGTTAGCGGGCAAAGCTTTTAATTATTCACTTAAAGAAGCGCTACAAAAAGGCCCTGTAGTGGTCTACTTTTATCCCTCTGCTTATACCGGTGGCTGTAATATTCAAGCGCATACTTTTGCAGTCAATAGTGATAAATTTGCTGCGGCTGGCGCAAGCATCGTGGGTGTATCTTTAGATTCTATCGATAGACTCAATGATTTCTCGGCTGACCCAGAATACTGCGCAGGTAAAGTGGCTGTTGCATCGGATACTGATGGTTCAATTTCTAAAGCTTACGATTTGGTTGTTAAAGCCGCAGCAGAAGGCAAGAAAGACTCTCGTGGCGTTGACATCACTCACGGCTTTGCAGAGCGTACCACTTTTATCATCACACCTGATGGTAAAATATCAACTACATTGACAGGACTTAAACCCGCTGAAAATGTTGAAAAATCACTAGAAGCAGTACAGCAACTAGCCGCTAGTAAACCAGCTAATTAATGATTATGAAGGTGTCTCCCCTATTTCATTCTTTCAGAGGGTAACTATGAAGTCTTTGAATTGGCTTTTATATCAAGTTCATCGATGGGTGGGTCTCGTCCTGGGCTTATTCATGTTTTTTTGGTTTTTTACCGGCCTGGTCATCATGTATTCGACACCGACGACACAAAGCCGCAGTCAACAACTCGCTCATGCTGAGACATTGGCACCCGAACTCAATTGGCTTAGTTTGGGGGACGTATGGACTCGTCACACTGAAATTATAAAACCAGCCACCGAAAAGACGACTAAACCAAATAAAGAGACCAAGGATAAACCTGGGACGACAGAGGCTAAAAAACCTGAGGTAGGCATCGCAGAGGCACGTTTAGTCCGCACCGCAGGCGAACCTCAATGGATCATTGAAGACACTCAGGGTAAATTTATGGCCTTATCAGCCCTGGATGGTTCGGTTCGTAAAACGTCAGTGGATCAGGCCTTACAAATTGCCAGAAACTGGTACGCTAGCCAAGGTCATTTTAATGTTAACACCCACTTCATAGAAACCGTTGAAAACCCCATTATCCTGCGTAATCAGGACGCTCTAAAACCCTTTCATCACATTGCTGTGGGCGATGACGGTGACGAACTGATGATTTCAGAACAAACTGGAGAAGTTTTACATGCCTCTACACAACTGGATCGGGCTTTTTATTGGGCAGGTAACTGGCTACACCTTCTTAAGCCTCTGGAAGCTATTGCTTTAGGAAAAATTCGTAACGATGTCCAGTTGTATTTAGGTCTCTTTGCTACCCTAGCCACCTTAACAGGTATTATTATTGGCTGGTTGCGCTGGCGTCCTGGTTTTGGTGGCAAACCCACTTATTCACAAGGCCGCACTCAACCGTATAGAGAATTCTGGTTTAAATGGCATTTCTGGAGCGGTTTGATTGGTGGCATTGTCGTGCTATTTTGGGCATTCAGTGGTTTTATCGATACTAACCCAGGAAAAATATTCTCGGCAGCTAACCCCACTAAAGATGAATTAGCACGTTTTGCAGGTAAAGACACGCCGGATATTATTCGTAACTGGCAACCTATCCTGCCTGCGATTCTTAATGTTGCAGTAGACGGTGCTGATGTTGTTGAACTGAGTTGGCGGCATTTAAATAATGAAGCGTTACTGCTTGCCAGTACCCGGGATGGACAACGCCTCCCTCAAGACTTAAATGGTGCGACTATTTCTACAAAGTTTACGGATGCTGCTTTGCTGGAGGCTATTGGTAGAGCTACAAAAAATGCGCCTATTGAAAGCCAGACGGTTCTTAATGAATATGATAGCTACTATTATCCAAGACACCACCAAAATCTGATTGAAAAGCCCTTGCCTGTTTTACAGGTCAAATTGGCGGATGAAGCCGGTACTTATTTTTATGTAGACCCTCAGGATGGACGAGTACTTGCGAAAGTCGATCGTAGTCGTAGAGTGTTCCGCTGGCTATATTCTGCGTTACATCATTGGGACTTCGGCTGGGTTTATCAAAGACCGCTTTGGGACTTCTGGATGTTGACCTGGGTATTACTTGGACTCGTGTTAGGTGCTACCTCTCTTGTGATTGGCTGGAAATTACTTAAGAAAACATTTGCACCCAAGAAAAAACGTGTTCAGCGTAGAAACTCTCGAAGTATCCATAAACTAGACCCCGAAATAAACGCTTAACAACACACAAGAGACAAATTCAGTCTCTGTCAAAGTGGCGTTATTCGTCCTGGGCGAATAACGCCACCTTCCGTATATTAGTTTTATAGATATTCTAATCTAATAATACTGTTTCAAATACGTTTACAATTATCCTATTATGGCTACCAACATAAGAAATTTAACCGCCGTTATACCTAATATCGGTCATTTTTAAGAATTAACGAGCATATAATAAATTATGGATACTTTTTTAGGTAGCACTACTGCTGGAAGCTTGGAAGCTTCAACTCCGACCTTACTGGCTTTCGATGAACTGCAGTCGCGTTCATTATCACTTTCTGTTCGAGCCACCGCGCTGGTTTTCGAGGATCCTGTTTCCCGCCGTTTATTAGAGCAAATTGAACGTATCGCACCCAGTGATGCCACTGTTTTAGTAGTTGGAGAAACAGGTACGGGTAAAGAACTGGTTGCCAGACATATTCATGCACTCAGCAATCGCAGCAAAAATGTATTTGGAGCTTTAAACTGCGCCGCATTGAGTGAACATCTGATTGAAAGCGAGTTGTTTGGTCATGAAAAGGGTTCCTTTACCGGTGCTTTAACCAGCAAAGAAGGCTGGTTTGAAACGGCTAATAAGGGTAGCCTATTCCTGGATGAAGTGGGTGACTTACCGTTTGGTATGCAAGCGAAATTATTACGGGTTTTACAAGAACGCGAAGTGGTTAAGGTTGGCTCAAGGCAACCTGTACCCGTTGACGTAAGAATCATTGCTGCAACCAATGTCAACCTGGAAGAGGCGGTGGCTGCTTCCCATTTTCGTGCTGACTTATATTATCGCTTTAATGTAGCGACTATTCAGTTAAGCCCTTTACGAGACAGACCCGGTGATATCCTGCCCTTAGCCAGACACTTTCTAAAGATTTATGGCGATCGTTTGGGCTATTCAGACGTTAAATTATTACCCTCTACTGAGCTCACCTTATTAAATTACGAATGGCCTGGCAATATCCGTGAACTTGAAAATGCTGTTCATAGAGCATTGCTGGTTTGCCCTAGTAACTTTTTACGCCCTGAAGATTTTAAATTGAGTGGTGTTAGGGCTTCGGAAAATGGCCCGACAATTTCAACGACTTCGTTAGAAAGTGCCATACAACGCTTGTGTGAGCAAGCGCCACCGAAGTTATTTGACATAGTCGAGGAAACAGTTATCAGAACGGCTTATGCCTTTTGTGAAGGCAATCAAGTACAAACCGCTAATTTGTTGGATATCAGTCGTAATGTATTGAGACATAAACTAGCTCTTTATGGAATGTTGCCTAATTCTCAAAGAAAATCAACGCGTGTACATGAAACTGAAACCACAGATGAAGGCTTTAGACTCAATGGTGCTGAAATCTCACCTTCCCTACTAAATACTAATTAATTTTTACTAGGGAACACGTATAAAAATACACAGAATACTTTGCCTGGCAACGTATTTAACAACTTAATCTTTGTAAAATATTATCTATTGGAGTTTAAAATGGGCTTTAGTGTTAGTCACTTGTTAGTTGTCTTGGCTATTGTATTAGTCATTTTTGGAACAAAACGTTTAAAAAATATTGGGACTGACCTAGGTGGTGCCATTAAAGGATTTCGTACAGCAGTCGCAGAAGGGGAAGACAAAGGTAAATCAGATAAAAGCGACGTTATCGATGGCGATGCTTTTTTCAAAAACGATAAAGCTTAAGCATCATGTTTGAAGTGGGTTTTTCTGAACTGTTCTTGATTGGCCTGGTCAGCTTATTGGTTATTGGCCCGGAACAATTACCCAAAGTTGCACGACTTGCTGGCTTCTGGATAGGCAAAAGTCGTCAAATGATTGCTTCTGTAAAAGATGAAATCCAAACAGAGTTGCAAGCCGATGAAATGCGCCAATTGATTAAAGAACACACTGACTTAATTGACGCACAACACTTGCTCGATGAAACCACCAGTGCCTTTAGCGCAACGTTACAGCAACCTGTTATTGATAGTACCGAATACACTGAGCTAAAGTCAAAAATTCGCTGAAAAATCGATTAGGTAACTCGTAATAAAAGTCTAAGCTCTGGTTGTCGCCGTTCCTTGACAATTTTGAAATATGTTACAATGTAAGCATATGTAGCTCTAAACCCTATTTTTAAAAATGAGGGCATTATCGATGCAATGTTACGAAAATGATGTAATCGCGTGGGCGAATGAACAAGCCGCGTTTATTCGTGCTGGCCAATTTAACATGCTTGACCTTGAACACTTAGCTGATGAGATTGAAGACGTGGGTAAAAGTGAACGAAGAGAACTTAGGAGCCGAATGGCTGTTTTGTTGACCCACCTTCTAAAATGGCAATATCAGGAAGGCTTTAGAAGCAAGAGCTGGCAGCGGACAGTCAAGGAGCAAAGAAGAGGGATTTCAGGTTGCTTGAAAGAAACTCCAAGCCTTAAAAACGATCTTACTCAACCCGATTGGTGGGAATGGGTGTGGTCAGATGCCGTCCCTCTTGCGGTAAAGGAAACCGGACTCGATTGCTTCCCCGATTCTTGTCCTTGGAGCATTGAGCTGATTATGAATTCTGAGTTTTGGCCTGAATAATGGCATTCTGCCTATTAGGATCTGGTAAAAAATAACGCGGATTCAAATTTCAGGAAGTTATTTTTTACAGTATCCTAAAGGCAGCCGTTTTGAGAATATAGCCTCTGAGCAGGTGAATTTAGTGATGGATAAACTTAACCATCGGCCTCGTAAAACGTTAAACTATAAAACCCCTCATGACGTATTTTTTAGTGATAAGTTGCGTGAGGCTGCATGATTACTGGAATTGCACTTCGGAGTTGAATCCGCGATTGTATAAAAATGGTCAACATTAAACATAAATCAAACCTCATCAACATCTTCTTTATGAACGTATTAACTGTATGAAAAAGCTCGGGCGTAACGATCCCTGTCTTTGTGGCAGTGGCAAAAAATATAAGCAGTGCTGCCTAAAGGCGGAGGAAGTCCAGACGGTCAGCGACCGCTCCGAAGCAGTGCCCAAAGCCATAAAGTGGCTCTTTACGAAATATGATCAAATAGCCTCTGAAGCACTCCATGAAGGATTTTTCGGAGGACTCGACGACGATGAATATGCCATGATCGAGGATTTGCATGGCGATTCCTATGAAGGCATTATGATTAATGCCATGGAATGGTTCCTGGCCGATGGCGTTATGACCCTCAAGGGACAAGATCATCGTGTTGCGGACTTGCTACTCGACCGGGGTGGACCTCTCTTCTCCGCCGAACAGCGGCAATGGATCGAGCTGCTGACGGCCAAGCCACTCAGACTCTATGAAATTACTGAGGTCATACCTGGCGAATCCATGACACTAAGAGATGTACTGTTGCCTGAACGCACGCCAATCGTCATCAGAGAAAAATCAGGATCACGGCAAGTGACCCCCTACGACCTCATGGCAGCACGCATCCTGCCGGTTAAAAATCATTTCGAACTGTCGGGTGCCATCTATGCTTTCCCCCGCAACCGAAGCTGGGATTTGTTAGACGATCTCCGCGATGTACTGGAAGGCATCGAGCCTGACTCGTCTCTTGCCAAAGAAATCACCAGTATCATCATTCCAAATCAATGGCTCCGGCTATTTGTAAACGCCTTTGAAATGCCACAATTGGTTGATCATCTGACAGGAGAGCCATTATTGTTCGTTACCGATCATTATCGAGTTCAGAACTGGTCCGCTCTGGATCATGCCTTGTCTGGTGAAGCGGATATTGAAGGCAGCCGTGAGGAGGGTTGGAGCCGTCTTTTTGAAAGTGAGGATGGTTTGATACGCAGATATCTCAGTATTGATTTGGATAAACGCCCAGATCGAGTCAAAGTGTCTTATCTCACTCAACAGTATGCGGACGAGGGTCGACCTTGGTTCGAAACAGTGGTAGGCACAGCCGTTGCCTTTGTTAGTCGGGAAATTTCCGATCCCAAGGGGAGGCTCGCTAATTTACAGCCCAATGAGAGCAAGGAAACATCGGCTCCGGTGGGGCTGCCGCCAGAGATGCTGACCGAGATCATTAAGGAGAGAATTTGGCAACTTTATGCGAACTGGGCTGACAAGCCATTACCGATACTGGGCGATAAAACGCCGCGCGAAGCGGTTGAAACGTCGGAAGGCTTGGAACAGGTGAAATTCTTGCTGCATACCTACGAACACGGCGAAGCACAGCAGGCCAAAGCTCAACACCGCACACCGGTTTCCTATGAATTTCTCTGGCAGGCGGTAGGGATAACACCCTAGTTAGGTAACTCGCAAAAAATAACC
>CAIMEB010000259.1 GCA_903839855.1 uncultured Methylococcaceae bacterium | reverse complement strand
TTTTTTTAGTCGGGTGCTTAGCTCAGCTGGGAGAGCATCGCCCTTACAAGGCGAGGGTCGGGGGTTCGAACCCCTCAGCACCCACCAGACTTTGGAGTGGTAGTTCAGTTGGTTAGAATACCGGCCTGTCACGCCGGTGGTCGCGGGTTCGAGCCCCGTCCACTCCGCCAAATTAAAAAGCCCCGTACCTAAACTGGTTCGGGGTTTTTTTTTGCTTCGTAAATTGATTCATTAGGGCTGATCTATGCTAACCAAAATTAGAGAAAAATCTCAAGGTGCTCTTGCATGGGTAATCTTGACATTAATTTGTGTGCCTTTTGCATTATGGGGTATTAATAATTACTTGGATGGAGGCGGTGAGGCGCCGATTGCGTCTGTAGGCGATAAGGATTTTTATCAGCGTGATGTTAATAAAGCTTATGAGCAATACAGTCAGAATCTTCAAGGTATGAATATCGATGAGGCAACTTTAAAGGCTCAAGCGTTGCAGAAGCTGATAAAAGATGAAGTGTTATTGCAATACGTTCATGCAGAGGGTCTTGTAGTTTCTGATAATGAAGCACGTGATTTTATTAAATCACTGCCTTATTTTCAGGTTGACGGTAAATTTAGTGAAAAACAGTATAAAGCATTACTCGGCTCGCAAAGAATTTCGTCTACAGAATTTGTAAGCAGAATTAAGAATGCATTAACGATGGAACAGTTCCAGCACAGTGTTATGGATAGTAGTTTTGCAACTCAATTTGATATTGAGAGTTATTTTAAAATTCAGAATCAACAGCGTGATGTTGATTATGTTGTTGTTCCTGTTACGCCTTTGAATGAACAGGTATCAGCAGAAGAAATGACTGCTTACTACCAGCAGCATCAAGATTTATTTCAAACACCTGAGCAGGTATCAGTTGAATATGTAGAACTTTCTATTGATGATTTAGCAAAGAAAGTGGTGGTCACTGATGAAAAGTTAAAAGCTTACTATGGTGAGCAAAAAGAACAGTACACACTACCCGAGCGAAGAAAAATAAGCCATATTCTGATTGCAATTAATGATAAAGTTAATGAAAAGCAAGCATTGGAAAAAGCGTTAAAAGCAAAGGAAGAGTTAGTTAGTAAAGATTTTTCGGTTGTTGCGGCAGAAGTGTCTGATGATAAGTTGACTGCAAAAAAGGGGGGGGATCTGGGGCTATTTAATCTGGGTACGATGGAAAAAGCCTTTGAGGATGCTGCAAGCTCTTTAAAACAGGGTGAAGTTTCAAATCCTGTAAGATCAGCATTTGGTTATCATTTAATTAAGGTGACTGAGTTAGTGCCCGGTGGTCTTAAATCATTTGATAGTGCAAAGTCAGAAGTGACTGCGGCTTATAAAAAAGCACAGGCAGAAAATGCTTTTTACGAGGCGGGTGAAAAATTAACAGAATCGAGTTATGAGCATCCTGACAGTTTACAAACAGTTGCTGATGGTTTAAGTCTGGTTGTTCAGAAATCGTCTTTGTTTACTAAAGATAAAGGTGAGGGTGTTGCTGCTGACGAAAAAATACGTAATGCAGCATTTTCTGAGGAAGTTTTACAGGGTAATAATAGTGCACCTATCGAGCAAACCGGTGAGCGTTTGGTTGTCTTGAGACTTTTAGAGCATAAGACCGCAGCAAAAAAGGATATTGCTGAAGTCAAGAATGAGATTGCTGCAGAGTTGTTAAAAGTAAAGGCGCAACGTTTAGCTATTGAAAAAGCAAAGAAAATCCAGGTAAGTCTGGAGTCGGGAGCGAGTATTCAAGCAGTTGCTAATGAAAATAAAGTAGAGCTTAAATCTGAAAAGGCCTTAGTTCGAGGTAAAAATAAATTACCTGAACCTCTGAGTGACGCTATTTTTAAAGCCGCTAAACCTAATGGTGATAAGCCCAGTATTTTTGCTACCGTGTTACCTTCTGGTGAACAGGTTGTGGTGAGTTTATCGAAAGTGACTCCTGGTGTTATGAGTGAAGATGATAAGAAACAAATAGAGCTTGCTAAGAAAAATATTGCTAACGCTTTAGGGCAGACAGAATTTAATCAAGTATTAAGTAGTTTGCAATCTGAGGCGGACGTGGAAGTTAATAAAAAACCTCAAGCTCAATAAATTTTATTGAGTCTTATTATCGAGTCCAATAAAAAAGGGAGCTATAGGCTCCCTTTTTTATTGGACTCGTTATGCAACTTACCCGATGTATCTATCCACGGTATCATGGCTTTTGTTGTTACAATGGAACTTTAAACGCTTGAACGACTCGAAACGTTCCAATTATCTATGTCTAGTTTTTAGTCTATGAATATACGCACCTATATAAGCCAATTGATAGTTTTAGTCGTTCTAATGGGTTGTGATCCCTCACAAATTAATAGTCCATACACAGAAGAAGAGGGCGCAAGTGCTGTTCTATACCAATCTTTTTCAGAGCGACCTAAGCATCTAGATCCAGCGACTGCTTATAGTGAAAATGAATATGCGTTTATTGCTCAGATTTATGAACCTCCCTTTCAATATCATTATTTAAAAAGACCCTATCAATTGACGCCCTTAACGGCCAGTAAAATGCCGGAGATAAATTATCTTGATAGCCAGGGTAATAAGCTGGTAGGGGATGTTCAAGATCATGATATCGCCTATACAGATTATGTGATTGATATTCAATCGGGTATTCAGTTTCAACCCCATCCCGCTTTAGCCAAAAATGCACAAGGTGAATACCGTTATCATCACTTATCAGAAGCACAGATTCAGGAAGTAAAAACACTGAATGATTTCGTTGATACTGGTTCACGAGAGTTGACTGCTGAAGATTATGTGCATCAGATTAAACGGCTGGCGCATCCTAAAATCCAGTCACCCATTGCGGAGATGATGAAGAATTATATTATAGGGTTTGAAGACTTTTCTAAACAGGTTGCTTCACTGCAAAAAACGGAGTTAAAAAACCAGTCTATTTCGGGCGTTGAAGTGACTGGGCGTTATCAGTATCGTATTCGGGTTAAAGGCAAGTATCCGCAGTTTATCTTTTGGTTAGCCATGCCATTTTTCTCGCCTATGCCTTGGGAAGCTGATGTGTTTTATGAGCAAGCCGGGTTGTCGAATAAGAATATTACCTTAGATTGGTATCCTATTGGTACCGGGCCTTACTTATTGGCTGAAAATAATCCCAATCGACGCATGATTTTGCTTAAAAACCCTCAGTTTCATTCTGAATTGTATCCTTCAGAGGGCGAACCAGGCGATAAGCAAAATGGTTTGCTTGCTGATGCGGGTAAGCGATTACCCTTTATTGATAAAGTGATTTTTACCTTAGAAAAGGAAACTATTCCTTATTGGACCAAATTTCTACAAGGTTATTATGATGCCTCCGGGATAGCGTCAGATAGTTTTGATCAAGCGATTCAGTTCACTGGAAGTGGGGGTGCTACCTTGACGGATTCAATGAAGGAAAAGGAAATTAAGCTACAAACGTTAGTCGAGGCCTCTATTTTTTATATGGGCTTTAATATGCTTGATCCTATTGTGGGTGGGGATAGTGAGAGTGCTAGAAAGTTACGTCAGGCGATATCCATTGCGGTTGATTATGAAGAGTTTATTTCTATTTTCAGAAATGGTCGGGGTGTTGTGGCACAAGGCGTAATACCGCCCGGTATTTTTGGCTATACAGATACAAAGGCAGGTATTAACCCTTATAACTATGATTGGATAGATAATAAAGCGCAGCGTAAAAAAATTGAAGAAGCTCGGCATTTAATGGAGGAGGCGGGCTATCTAAACGGTATAGATCCAAAAACGAATGAAGCGTTAATTTTGTATTTTGATACCGCCGCCGTCAGTGTTGATGATCGACCTACGATGAACTGGTATCGTAAACAGTTTGAAAAATTGGGCATTAAGCTAGTGGTTAGAGGGACGGATTACAATCGTTTTCAAGAAAAAATGCGTAATGGGAATGAGCAGATTTTTGTTTGGGGTTGGAATGCGGACTATCCTGACCCTGAAAATCTATTTTTCCTCCTGTACGGTCCTAACTCAAAGGTTAAATATGGCGGAGAGAATGCCGGTAATTATCAAAGTGCTGCGTTTGATAAGTTGTTTGAAAAAATGCGTAATATGGATAACAACGAACAGCGATATCAGATTATTCAAGAGTTACAAGAAGTGGTTCGTCACGATGCGCCTTGGGTATTTGGCTTTCATCCAAAGAACTTTTCTTTATTCCATAGTTGGTATAGCAATCTGAAGCCTAATGTAATGGCTAATAATCGTCTTAAATATACTCGTATTGATACGCTTGAAAGAACTGAAAAAAGAAAGCATTGGAATCATCCCCAGTGGCTTCCAGTGATTCTTACTCTGTTAGTTTTTGTCTGTTTGTTAGTCCCTGCTATTCATGCTTATCGCCGTAGTGCTAAGGAAACGTTGCAATGATTCAATATATTATTCGCCGATTTTTCTATGCTTTTCCATTGTTATTAGGTGTCAATATTTTGACGTTTGTATTGTTCTTTATCGTTAACAGTCCTGATGATATGGCGCGTATGCAATTAGGTCAAAAACATGTCACTGAGCAGTCTATTGCCAATTGGAAACAGCAACATGGTTATGATAGACCTTTGTTGTGGAATCCAAAGGCTTCGGGTGAAGAAAAAGTGACGCAGACTATTTTTTATCAAAAGTCAGTGGGATTATTTTTATTTCGCTTTGGCGTTTCTGATAGTGGTAGAAATATCGGGGCTGATATCCAGGAACGAATGTGGCCCAGCCTAGCGTTAGCTTTACCGACACTGATTGTTGGTTTACTGGTTGATGTAACATTTGCTTTGATGATGGTTTTGTTTAGAGGAGGCACTTTAGAGCAGGCTGGTATTGTGTTGTGCGTTGCATTAATGTCTATTTCCTCTTTGTTTTATATCATCGGAGGACAGTTCATCGTGGCTAAGGTATTAAAACTGGTACCTATCTCAGGCTATGATGATGGTTTGATTGCAATCAAATTTCTGATATTGCCCGTTTTAATAGGTGTCTTTTCAGGTGTGGGTTCAGGTGTTCGCTGGTATCGAACCTTGTTTTTAGAAGAGGTTGAAAAAGATTATGTTAGAACGGCTAGAGCAAAAGGGCTTTCTGAGACTCAAACTCTGTTTAGACATGTCTTGCGTAATGCTTTGATTCCAATATTAACGGGTGTCGTTGTTATTTTGCCATTATTATTTATGGGCAGTTTAATTATGGAATCGTTTTTTAGTATTCCTGGTTTGGGTAGTTATACGATTGATGCGATTAATAGCCAAGACTTCGCTATTGTTCGAACGATGGTATTCTTGGGGTCGGTGTTGTATGTGGTTGGTTTGTTGTTGACCGATATTTCTTATACCTTGGTTGATCCGCGAGTGAGGTTGTCCTAATGGTTATTTTATGGACAGACGCGCTGATATTTCTATTGATTCTTGTAGTCTGTGCTTTGGGTTTCTACTGGCATGATAAGGAACATATTAAACGACCTTTGCAAAAAATAGCAGCTAGTAAAGTCGGAGTTGCTTCTTTGGTTGTTTTGTTGTTTTTTGTATTCATCGGCTTGCTTGACTCAGTTCACTTTAAGCCAGGTCAGGGCAAAAACAATGAACTAATAAGTTGTCTGGACTATTTGGCTAAGCCTTTAATAGAGCAGGGTGAAAAAACCTATTCAGCCCCCTTTGCAGCTAGATTGTATAGCAAAGAAGTTATTGTGTTGGACGACGGTACTACGAAGTGGGGTTATCCAAGGTTAGTTTTTGGCGGTAGTCATTTGAAGAATCCTGATATAGAACTGCTTCCTGATATTTTGAAAAAGGCCTTTTACGGCCTTGCCCAAGGTGTTGCCTTGAGTGGTTTGTTTATGCTGTCTTATCTAGGTATCCGATATCAGCGGCAAAATAAGTTAGCTCGCTTTGGTGAGGCTCCGGCAAGTACAAAGACGGCATTGCTAGTGACCTTCATTATTGTTTCATTGGGGTATACGTTAATTTATTTATCTTCGTACTATCATGTGTTTGGCACGGATAAGGTGGGTGAAGATGTCTTTTATCAAACTATAAAAAGTATTCGTACGGGGTTGGTATTGGGTACTTTGACCACGCTTATTATGCTGCCATTGGCAATAGTGTTTGGTATTCTTGCAGGGTTTTTTCAAGGTTGGCTTGATGATATTATCCAGTATTTATATACCACATTGAATTCTATTCCTAGTGTATTGTTAATTGCCGCTTCTATCTTAATGGTTCAAGTGTATATCACCAATCACGAGCAGGACTTTACCAGTGTTATCATGCGTGCTGATATGCGATTGCTGTTTTTGTGTTTGATTCTGGGCGTGACCAACTGGACAGGCCTATGTCGCCTACTCAGAGCGGAAACATTAAAGCTTAGAGAGATGGAGTATGTGCAGGCAGCACATGCTTTAGGTGTAAAGAAATCAATCATTTTAGTTCGTCATATCTTACCTAATCTAATGCACATTATACTTATATCCGTTGTTTTAGATTTTAGTTCGTTAGTGTTGGCTGAAGCGGTGTTATCTTATATAAACATCGGTGTTGATCCAACTACCTATAGTTGGGGTAACATGATTAACGGTGCCCGGCTTGAGATGGCGCGTGAGCCAATCGTTTGGTGGTCTCTCTCCGCAGCATTTATTTTTATGTTCGGACTTGTTTTAGCTGCTAACCTGTTTGCTGATACAGTGCAGAACGCATTTGATCCCAGGCACAATTCGTAGCGCTTTGCATTTAAGGTTTTATTTATAGATAAAAGTGGGTATAATAAACAATCTTAGTTGGATGCTGTGTAAGAACAGTCAGTTTATAATATAGATTTAGGGAGAAACCATGCTTATATTGACACGTCGAGTAGGGGAGACTTTGATGATAGGTGATGAAGTTACCGTCACTGTTCTCGGGGTAAAAGGGAATCAAGTGCGTATAGGTGTAAATGCACCAAAAGATGTTTCTGTGCATAGGGAAGAAATTTACGAAAGAATCAAAAAAGAGCAGGCAGGATCTGTTGATTCTGGAGAATAAAAAGTTTTAGGAGAGATGGCCGAGTGGCTGAAGGCGCTCCCCTGCTAAGGGAGTATGGGCTTTAACTCCCATCGAGGGTTCGAACCCCTCTCTCTCCGCCATTACCATTGTTAACGTGTTTTTGAAATGCAGTTGACATAATGTTTATAAGTGCATATAATAAGCGGATCAATTAAGGCGCCCGTAGCTCAGCTGGATAGAGTAATCGGCTACGAACCGATCGGTCGGGAGTTCGAATCTCTCCGGGCGCGCCATTGAAAAAGATTATTCCCCTGTAGCTCAGTCGGTAGAGCGGATGACTGTTAATCATTAGGTCGGCGGTTCGAGCCCGTCCGGGGGAGCCAAATAAGAGAAAGCCTTACAAATTTGTAAGGCTTTTTTTTTTGTTCTATAATAGACATGCGCCCGTAGCTCAGCTGGATAGAGTAATCGGCTTCGAACCGATTGGTCGGGAGTTCGAATCTCTCCGGGCGCGCCATCTTTCTAAATCTATTCCATCAAGTCAGTCAGAAAATATGCCTGATTTACCGATCAGCGAATACGAATTTATTTTTTAGCAACAGCTTTAAGATGCGCTATAGCTTCTTCGGTGGCTTTTGTTGCTTGACCAACATGACCTAAATTACCGTTATCGATTGCTTTCTGTAACAGGTTTACAGCCGCATCGATATGATTTTTAGTTACACTCTTGGCTATCAACGAGGCTTCCAATGCTTCATCTAAAGCCATTTTTGCGTGAGCTACTAATGTTGATGTGTTGCCTTCTTTACCTTGTGCCAAAGCAGAATTAGCATGAGATAGCGCTCCATCGGTATGTTGCTCCGCAAAGATATTCGTACCAAAGCATAAAAGCAGCGTAGTCAATAAGATTGTTAGTTTATTCATTATTTTTTCCTCATATTACGTAGTTTTTTACGACTGATATTTAAGTTAGTGTGGTGATAATCCTGTTTTCACTGTCATTAATTTTAATATTTTGAGAGTAGAATTAAAATGCTTTACTGTCAAACTTTATAATGAATTAGCA
Source organism: uncultured Methylococcaceae bacterium (assembly GCA_903839855.1). Classification (GTDB taxonomy): domain Bacteria; phylum Pseudomonadota; class Gammaproteobacteria; order Methylococcales; family Methylomonadaceae; genus Methylobacter_C. The sequence continues at coordinate 31,985 of CAIMEB010000259.1, read as the reverse complement.
TTTGATCAAAATTTCTGGTGATTCGAATTAACATATAGATGATAATATCAACAGTGAGAGCAAATGTCAGTCTTTAACTACTCCTTATGCACCGAGTTAGCACAAATTGACACTGACCTGTCATCTTTGGTGCGTTGAATTCATTTTAATGACAAATACACCAATAGATTTACACGTGTCTATTCTTCACTTATTATGGCATTGTTATTGCTGTTTCTATTGTGTCGTTCTGCAGGTATAAGTCACCTAGCCTGACATCCTGCTGGAATAATTTGTTTAACCGCCTTGTAAAAGCTAAGAATTTTTATGAGCTTACACGTAACCACTTAATGACAAAGTTAAGCGACTATTTTGATTATCGAGTTGACTCTCAAAACGCTCCCTATATGGAGGTCTTTATCAAAGGAATGACTCTGCTTAGAATACCGGCGGTTAATAAAGGTACCGCTTTTACATTGCAGGAACGTATAGATTTAGATCTGGATGGTTTATTACCTCCTTTGGTGAGTGGAATTGAACAGCAAATTGAGCGGCTTTATGTCAGTTATCAAAAACTTAAGGATGATCTTTCCAAGTATCAGTTTTTGAGGGCTATTCAAGATCGTTCTGTGGTGTTATTTTTTGCTCTGTTGGAACGACACCTAGAAGATATGGTGCCTATCGTTTATACACCAACTATTGGTTTGGCGGTTCAGCATTTTAGCAGTTTATATAGAACCGCTAGAGGATTGACACTATCGGCTCAAAATATTGATCGTGTCGAAACGATCATGTCTAAATATCCGTTGAATGACGTTCGGATGATTGTTGTTACAGATGCTTCAGCTATCTTGGGTATTGGTGATCAAGGTATGGGTGGGCTCTCTATTTGCATAGGAAAGCTGTCGCTGTATACGGTAGGTGGAGGATTATGTCCTTTTCAAAGTTTACCGATCAATTTAGATGTAGGCACTAATCGCCAGGAATTACTGAATGATCCACATTATTTAGGGATTAGAGAAAAGCGGTTAGAGAAAGAAGCGTATTTTGAACTGGTTGATAAATTTGTCAATGCAGTGAAAGTAACTTGGCCAAAAGCCATTATTCAATGGGAAGACTTTACTAAAGATGTTGCCTTTGATGTTTTATCTCGTTATAGAAACAAAATTCCTTGTTTCAACGATGATATTCAGGGTACAGGTGCTATGGCTTTAGCCGGATTATTGTCTGCCTGCCATAAAAAAGGCGAAGAATTAATTGATCAAATTGTAGTTGTTGTCGGTGCGGGCGCGGGCGGCATTGGTGTGGCAGGTATCATCAGAGCCGGTATGTTGAATGCAGGTTTAAGTGAGGAAGGCGTTAAACGACATATTTATGTGGTCGATGTAAATGGTCTAGTACTTGAAGAAGAAAATCTTGAGGACTATAAGCTGCCTTTTGCACAATTTAAGGATATTTACCAATCATGGGAGTTAAAGGGCGAAACACCGACTCTACTGGAGGTTGTTAAAAATTTAAGGCCTCATGTTTTAATTGGTTTGTCAGGTGCAACTGGCATATTTAACGAGCAAATTGTTAAGACAATGATTGAGCATCATAGCTCACCAGTCATTTTTCCATTTTCTAACCCGAATGCTCATTGTGAAGCGACACCCGAAGATATTATTAAATGGTCATTCGGTCGAGCAATCGTCGCTACAGGGAGTCCATTTCCTGACGTTAACTATCAGGATGTAAACTATCAAATTAGGCAAGGTAATAACGCCTTTATTTTTCCAGGTTTAGGACTAGCGACCGTGATTGGTGAATGTCAGCAAATAAGCGACGGGATGATTTTAGAATCTGCCTATGCTTTGGCTGATTATATAGAGATTAGCAATGATGGTTATATCTACCCCCCTATTAAAGACTTGAAAAAAATCAGTACGTTTGTCGCAACTCGGGTTTTGGCAAAAGCACTTGAGGATGGCTCTGCAACACGAACTGATTTTATAGGGGTTGATCTGTTAAAATTAGTCGAATCAAACTTATGGCGTGCGGAATATTTGCCTTGCCGATATGCGGGTGATCCTGAGGTCTAAACTATAAAAGCCATTACTCATGCAGTGGGGCTTGACTTTTTGGGTGATAAAGTTGGACTATCGCTGATAATACAGAACATAGGATACGGTAATAATAACCTAGCTTACTACTGCCGTATTACCCTGTTTGCCTAGACTAAACCGCCATTTCTTTAGGGCTTTAGTTGCAGCTTCATCAAGCATCTTATGACCACTGCTGCGTAACACTTGTACACCTTCACTGGCGCCTCTGTTAGAGACGTTGTTAGTGGACATATTTTGAAGGCTTCCCAACCATCTGATTGCTGTAAGATGCACTAATACAACTAACAAGCTTATCAGTATGAATAAGCTGACAGGCTGCTTTTCTGGGAAAGCGGCGGGGAGTTGATTTGTTTGCTTTTTATTAAGCATCTAAATGGTAGGTGTAACTCAGTTTATTATGAGGGTGGGTTCTATTAATAATTGCCTGGCATTTTTGGGTAGATTCATAAATGGTTTCCAGGTTTAAATCAATGTCTTTTTGTTTATAAATTTCAATATTAACCCATAGAATGCCAGCGACATGAAAAATAGTAAAATAGGTTGAATGAGTGGCAAATACAGGAATCTCTTTTTTAAAGGTATTCACCAAGTAGTTATAGGTTTCTTTATCAACTGAAGCAACTGACAATATGCGAATATTTTCCAAAAATAACTTGGCTGGACTGATGCACATATAGATTGAAAAGAAAATACATACGACAGGGTCAACATAAGCCGCATACCTAGCATTACCGGTATTATCCAATACAAAAGCAATCCCGAATGCAATTAAAATTGAGATATTTGAAAGGGTATCCAGTTTCCATTCTAACGCATCGGTTTTTAGCAAAGGTGAATTGAGTTTAACCGCCGCTTTATGGGTATAAATGGCACAAGCCAGATTAAAGACCAGGGTTACAGAGGCGTATAAGAATAAAATGCCGTGTTCAGGCGGTGGCGGTCCTTTAACCAAGGAACCTATCGAACTTCCAATCGCATCGATGCAAATTTCTATAATCATCAAGTTACGAACCAAGTTTAATATGGGGATAAAACCTGAATAGCCTAATGGATGATCATCTGATTTGGGTTTTTCCTGTAAACGGGATACGAAGATGGTCACCCCGCTAATAATGCCACTGATAATATAAGCGGCAGCATCGACTTCAATGATATTGGAGGTGGTTAGCTCACTAAATACTAATCCCCATACCATGAGAATAAGTACAAAAGTAAGAGAGATTATTAGACTGGTGCGTTCAGACTGGTAAGGGTCTATTTTCTTTAAGGGCAACTCTTTTTTCATTTGTCGATAGGGTAAATTCAGATTTATTACTTAATGTATTGAACAACAGGGTACGTAGTTAATATTATGTTTTCAGACTATTATAAGCTTAAAAATGGGGGGTCTAAGTGGCGATTGCTGGTGTATTTTTTGTTTAAAGGTCTAAATTAATCGTGCTGTCCTAGTTGCGTGAGATTAAAGTATCTTGACTGTGTATCTAATAGCGACCATACTCAACCGTTAGAAGTATTTTGTTGGTTAATCAAAAAGGATATCATTATGTTTCCAGTCGATTTAATTAATATCGTAATAGTTGTGTTTGTATTTTTAGCTTTTACCTCGCTTCGGATTGTGAAGGAATATGATCGAGGGGTTATCTTCTTTCTGGGAAAAGTCACGGGGATTCGTGGTCCAGGTCTTATCATCCTCATACCCGTTTTTGAACAGATGACGAAGGTGACTCTGCGTACCATCACCATGAACATTCCTTCGCAAAAAATCATTACTAAAGATAATGTATCCATCGATATTGCAGCCGTTGCGTACTACAAAATAATAGACCCTCAGAGATCCGTTATTGCCATTGAAGATATTACCAGTGCAGTCAATCAAATTAGCCAGACTACAGTACGTAATGTAGTAGGGCAGTTTTCGCTAGACCAGTTATTATCACAAACTAGTAGTATTAATTTACAGATTAAAACCGTGATTGATGGTCATACGGAACCGTGGGGGGCAGAAGTGACAGCGGTAGAGATAAAAGATATTACCTTACCTGAAAATATGCAACGGGCTATGGCAAAAGAAGCCGAAGCAGAGCGTGAGCGCCGTGCCAAAATTGTAGCCGCAGAAGGTGAGTTTCAAGCAGCTGTTAAGTTAGGTGAAGCGGCTGATATTATTGCTTTACATCCTGTTGCGCTTCAACTCCGTACCTTGCAAACAATGGCTGAGATTGCGACAGAGAAAAACTCAACCATCATTTTCCCCGCGCAGTTTATGACTACGGTACAAGAAGCTATTTCAACCATTAAGAATGATACTAGCAAAAATCAGTAAGACGGTCTAATACTATGTGTTAGTAAAAACGCTGGTGAGTTTCGTTTTTTATAGTAAAGCCAATATTTGGTTTGTTTAAACCTACGTTAGAGTGGTTGAAAATGACCAAATCATAAAGTGATCCATACGGGAGGTGAGTTGATCGAAGCGTTTATTAATTTGCTCAAAACGCTTATCCATATCTTCACGTAACAATTTTATCTCATTACGTAAATCAATATCCAAATGGGAAAATATAGCGTTAATCTACAAGGTATGGCTCACAGTAGTTTCTGTGCTACATTGGATTATATTAAAAGATGCTTTCTTGTTCTATTGAGTTGATTTAAACGCAATAATCATAATATCATCTAGGATCTAGGCTTTACTTTGGCGCGAGTGCTTCAATTATTTCATATTCACGCAATCAATTAGACAATCATTAATGCCCATTCAACAAGTACTACTAAATCAGCGAGTCCCCGTCAAAATTTGGACTACCGATATTGATGAAGCCTCAACTGTGCAATTAGCCAATATTGCCAGTATGCCGTTCATTTATCACCATGTTGCTGTTATGCCGGATGTGCATTTAGGTATTGGTGCCACGATTGGCTCTGTCATCGCAACCCACAAGGCTATTATCCCGGCGGCTGTGGGCGTTGATTTGGGTTGTGGTATGGTTGCAGCTAAACTATCAATTACAGCCAATGAGCTGGATGAAAAAGCCTTAAAGAAAGTATTTGCACAAATTACCCGAGATGTTCCAGTTGGTCGTGCTCAACATGCAGATGACCGAATTCTAGTCGAAGCCGCTAAACCGTTTGAAGCCGGTTTAAAAATGCTGACAGACCGACATCCAGAATTACTTAAGGCCTTTAGTAAGTTTTCTAAATGGACAAACCAAATGGGTACGCTCGGTTCGGGTAATCATTTTATTGAAGTCTGTCTTGATGAATCTAATCAGGTTTGGGTGATGTTGCATTCGGGTAGTCGGGGCATTGGTAATGCTATTGCTGCTTATTTTATCAGTCTTGCCAGAAAAGATATGGAACGCTGGATGATACAGTTACCAGACCGTGATTTGGCTTACATCCCTGAAGGGACTGAATATTTTAAAGATTATGTTGAAGCAGTGCATTGGGCGCAAGAGTATGCCATGCAAAATCGTCAATCCATGCTGGACTTAGTATTAGCCGCTTTATCACGCCACCTGCCTCCTTTTGTAGCGACTACAGAAGTGGTGAATTGTCATCATAACTATATTGCTAAAGAACACCATTACGGCGAAGATGTCTGGGTCACTCGAAAGGGTGCCATTCGCGCCAGAATAGGGGATATAGGCATAGTACCGGGTAGCATGGGGGCACGTAGTTACATTGTTGCGGGTAAAGGAAATCCAGAAAGCTTTTGTTCCAGCGCTCATGGGGCAGGACGTCGCATGAGTAGAACAGCCGCCGAAAAATATTTTACTGAAACTGATCTCGTCACCCAAACAGCGGGCGTTATTTGTCGAAAAGACAAAGGTGTACTGGATGAAATCCCCGGTGCTTACAAAGATATTGATCAAGTCATGGCTAATCAAAATGATCTGACCGAAATATTACATAGTCTCAAGCAAGTTGTGTGCGTAAAAGGTTAAATGATATTCTCGGGCAGGTGATCATGCTTACGGCAATATTTATAGCAAGTGCTCTATTGCTGTCGTTAGTTTTTCAGGTTTTACAAAAGACCCGTAGCGAGCAATGACTTGTCCATCACGGTTGATCAAGAATTTAGTGAAATTCCATTTGATACAGCTTGATCCTAAGAAACCTTTGGCATGGGTTCTAAGATACCAAAAAAGCGGATGGGTCTGTTTACCATTGACTTCAATTTTTGCGAACATTGGAAAGCTCACGCCATAATTCAATTGGCAAAAGCTGCCGATATCTTCCTCGTTTCCGGGTTCTTGTGCCCCGAACTGATTGCAAGGAAAACCAAGGACAACTAAGCCCTGTTCTTTATAACGCTGATATAAATTTTCCAGGCCTTGATATTGAGGTGTAAAGCCACAGCGACTCGCTGTATTCACGATCAATAGAACTTTGCCTTGATAATCGCCGAGAGAAACCTCGGTGCCACCCAAAAGGTTCGCTTTAAACTGATAAATAGCTGCACTCTTAACACTGTTAATAGTCATTTGATTAATCATGGGGTTACTCTTCGTTATTATTTAGCCATTCGCACCGACCTACAGCCGCTTCTTTATCTTTATCCCAAAGCCAACAGTAATGCTTCAATCAAGCCAGCTAATAGTGGTCGATATAGAATGTCAACGTATTCAATACTCAAAAATCGGCTTAAAACCTTTTTTGAATAAGCCCTCTTTAAGCATTCTCAACAGAGTCGCGGTTTATGATTAAGAACGTAGTAGCTTGGAATCTTACTTTATTGATGCTGAAAGCCTATATAAAGGCCAATCGGCCAGTTTTGGTCAATGAAACATTTCTTTAAAAGCTATTTAAACCTCATCGTAATGATGTTTCATTACGTTCCATTACTTGTTCGTTAGCTGATTTTAGGCACTGACGCGCAGAATTGGCACAACGACCACAATCGACACTCACTTGTAAATCACGACGTAAATCTCGTAGTGTTTTTGCTCCATTTCTGGCAGCTTGATGAATTTGTCGATCAGTTATCGCTTGGCAAATACAGACATACATAAAGTAGACTCCGGTATTATCTTATATAAATACGATTATTAAGATCTATTCTCATTTGTATTAATGTATCTGTCAAGCATAATTTATCCAGACATTCTTGTTTAAGTGATTACTCCCCACCCGGTTCCATATAAGCCTGCAAATAATTAGGCAGGCTGACTTTTTCGATGAGTCCTTGTTGGGTTTCTAACCAATCAATCGCTTCTTCACAATGTTCAAGCAACTCGACGAGTAAATCACGACTCACATAGTCCTGCAATTCTTCACATAAAGCCACTGCTTCTATTAATGTGGGGCGTTGGCAGTCTTTTTCGTATTCCAAATCACCGTTCAAACATTCAACAACATCTTCACCAATCAGCAATTTACCGAGATTTTGCAAATTAGGCAGACCCTCCAAAAATAGGATACGCTCGATGAGCTCATCGGCTTCCTTCATCACACGAATGGATTGCTTATACTGGTAGTCATTGAGCTTTTCCAAACCCCAATAGCGAAACATACGGGCATGCAAAAAATACTGATTGATTGAAGTTAATTCATTCTTAAGTACTTTATTAAGACTATCGATGATCTTTTTATCGCCTTTCATTTCGACCCCTTACTGTTTATTGACCTGGTTTCATTTGACTTTGCTGGTAGTTTTCCAAACCGACCAGGTTAATCAATCGCAACTGTTTCTCTAGCCAATAAGCATGATCCATTTCAGTATCATCCAATTGCACGACCAACATATCTCTAGAGACATAGTCTTGTGCTACTTCACAGGCAGCTATGGCTTTTTTTAATTCACCGACCACATGATATTCTACATCCAGATCAGCTTTTATCATTTCAGGAACCGTATTGCCCACCGTCAACGCCTCACGTTTAACTAAATCAGGCGTACCTTCCAAAAACAAAATACGCTGAATTAAAGCACGAGCATGCAAACGTTCATGTTCAGATTCATGCAAACTCTTTTCAGCAAGATGACTTAAACCAAAATCAGCATACATTTCCCCGTGAATCAAATACTGATCAGATGCACTCAGCTCACCTGCAAGCAAACTGTTAAGAATTTCCAGTATATTATTGTCGCCTTTCATGTTGCCCCTTAAATTATATTAAACTTAAATGTGAATTAAACGCTAAATGCAAGCCAGTTGAAGGGTTGATCTTCAATATTTGAAAAGACACCCCAGCAATCAACAGATCACCAATGAACTGGCAAGAGCAATTAATAACAACATATCTTTATTTATGCAAGCACTATCAGAAAAACCTTTGAGTTTATAATCAGCGAATGACAAATTACACAAATCTAAGCTTTACCTGATGAAGAGGTTATAGCGATTTATCCAGCAATAACATAAAATTCACTGCACCCTTGACGGGTATTACGGCTGCTGTGGTCGGTGTAATTCTAAATTAAGCGCTGTTTTTTAGTTGGCATGTGTTCTGACCGCAAGGATTTTCCGGGAGTTTCGATTTTCTAATGTAATTCTAACGGAGCTTCTAAGTCCAGCGATGGTGTAGGCCATTCCTTTGCTTTAAAAGCAATGCGATAATTATCGAATACTGTATATTTCAGTTGGCTTAGTTCGTCTTCTAATTGAGTATTCATCAGGGCAATGGTTTCTGCATCGGCATTGACAAGTGACCAATGGTATAACGTATTGTTTAGGGTCTCAAGTTTATGTTCTGTATAGCCGTGATGATTATTTAAACGAATTTTTTCTATGATCGCGGCAATTTGCACGTGAGTATCGTAGGGCAGTTGTGCTTTATCGACGACATTGTTGACATCGTCAAAATAGGGTTGAAGATATTTGATCAGTTCGGTTTGTTCCTGACGTTTGAATGCGTCTTCGATCGACTGCGTATTTTCGAAATGTCCGGCATTAAAGGCGATAGCCATGAATATATCGATTCCTTGTGTAATATCGGTTAATAAATTCATGGCTTGATTGATGACCACATAAGCTTCTGCGTTATGCCCCAACGCTCGCATTGAAACAGCGTAGTTAATATAGAGCGCCGGATCATTATCGAGGGTGATTGATAGTTTATTTTGTTTTAGGCTTTCTTCATAATCACCTTCCACAGCTGCAATAAAACCTAATGCCATAGCCCCATGAGCACGATCATAAGCCATGATGCTGTGTATGTCATTTTTCATTTTACGTGCCGTAATGTCATCAGGCTTAGTTTGAGTTATCACATAATTGACGGCTTTAGTCATGATGCTGTTTAAAACTTCACATTGATCTTCGTTCATTTTAATTCTCTAGGCTGAGTTGGGTGAGGGTGATGGCATTCGGCTATTCATCGTCATCGTCATAGTCATAGCGATAGAAATCAACGTCATGAACAAAATTATGTAAGGCCTCAATATTTACCGATTTAGTATCTTTATCATCGGGGGCTCTATAACCAATGTGATAACGATCTAAATTCTCACCTGTCATTAAGGCTATGCTTGATGCTAATTGCGTATTTAATTGGGTAATCGTGTTGGGATCAGCTTCTGTCGTTAACCAACAATACAAATGCTTGTCAACTATTTCCAAAGTGAATTCGGGTTCTTCGATTTTAAAGGTTTTTTGTAATGAATGGACTAATACCCTGATTTTAGGAAAAACATCTAGGCTAATTTTGGAGAGATCTATTAAATGGTTAAAATATATTAATAATTGAGTATTAATGGGGATTTCAGCTTTAATACGTAACAACTCATGGTGATATCTCGTAACTTCAATATGATGACCGCTTTTAAATGCTAAAGAGATTTCGGAACTGAGTAGACCAACAGGGTCCGGCATGACGCTCATAATACATTGCATAAAGAAATAAGAGCATTCATGCTCACCCAATATTCGAAGTGACATGGCTTGATACATTTTATGATGAGGGTGGCGACTTAATTTTTTTGCGAGTACATGTTGTCTATCCGACTCGTCTAAGTTGCCTTGTATCGCAGCGATAAGTCCACGAGCAGAAGCGGCTAAGTCAGGATGTCTTTCATCTAATTTTTTAGCTTGTTTTTCTAGTCGTAAAGAATTGAAGGTGTCGGGGTGTGTTTCATTGAGGTTATAAACATATATTTGATCAAGCAATTTTTGGAAAATGTTAGTTGAATCTACTGACATGAGATATACTCCCGACTGACTAAAATAACCAATGATTTAGCCTTGTGCTGGGTGCAGTGTAACAGTAAAGCAGAGGAAACCTATATAAGTTTTACCAATGAGGTACAAGGTCATTAAGTTTATGCTCAATGGCAAATGCTATTGCTTGCAGGACTGAACCCATGAGAATACCAGACCAAACTTACCCGCGCCGACATTAAGACCGACATAAGTATAATGGGCTTCATTCTCTCGTCGTTATCCCTTGTTTGCAGGTAGTCTGTCAGCACTCTAGCTAACAGACAATTCTCAAAAAATTTAATAACTTCTTTTATTTTACTTAATAGCTCCCGCCCTTGCACCCGCTGATGGGTCGGGGGCATCCATAATGCGATTTAACAGATTGGTTTGTTGAGATACTCTATCAGCTTGAGTTAAATCAATCATATCCTTTAGCTCTGTAAAACGTTTTTCGGCTTGCATAAGTTGCTCAGATGCCAAAGCCAAATCCCCTCCTTGCACAGAGCTTCTAGCTTTTTTTAAATAATCGTTTGCGCGGTTACGATTACGATCCAGCTTATCATTAGCATTGATTTCTTTAGTTAACTTTAATGCTTCTTTGATATAACCAATGATAATTTCATCTCCCCCTTTACCATGATTTGCTGCACCGCCACTTTGTATTAACTGAATTTCTTGCAATGCTTCAGTTATTTGACCAATAGTGGCATCAATACCTTGCACTGGAGTCATTCTGTTATACATACAGGCCATACCCAAACAGACTTCAGCAGACGTTGGAAACGAACCTAAAGACAGTGCCAATGTTGTAGCTACGACAGCGCTTTTTAATAATTTCATTTAATGCAATCCTCGTTATAGTTATTATTATTTTTTATTAGACATGCAACTGTCTAGGTATTACGCCTATTTAATCAGCTACATGACCGAGGCAACTTTAACATAACTATTGAGCAGATTAAATGAATACTCCAATTGTTTATGAATTATTCAGTATTAATTAACTTAGGTAACGCGCAAAAATAACCTCCATTTAAATTTCTTAAATTTGAGGTTGGATAGCCACATAGTGTTTTCGAAGTGAGGAGTCTCTGTCAATCCGGTTACTCATAGCTGAAAATGTTTTTGGCTCTATGTGAAATAGAGTGGGTAATCAAATTGTAGCTTACTGCAAAGAAAATAAATCATGTTGATGAAGTTATTGATATTCCGATAGCCTCTGGCTCGACGTTTAGCCAGTTGAAAGATCATTAAATAGTACCTTTAATCGGTAAGCTTCTCCCTGAGTAGGATACAGTTTAATCAGCTCATCGAGTGCTTGTTCTTTGGTAGCCGATAGATTTTCTCGTTTTTTCAGAAAGGTGTATTTGTGACCTTTCAGCTCATGATGCTCTTTACGTTCGATGATACGCACCTGATTCATGGCTTCGTTCAGCCGTTTCACAACATGAAAACGATCAAATGTAATCTGGCAGGCACCTATGAAAATGGACGGAAAATAAAAATTTAAAGACTTACTTCAGATTTTCAGTGACATGAGGCTCGATTAGTTGATACATCAATTGATGCATTTTTGGATTACCCACAATCACATTGCCGGATTCCATGTATTTGTCATTAAAAGAGAAATCAGTCACCACCCCGCCCGCCTCTTTAATCAGTAAAATGCCCGCTGCCATATCCCATTCCATGATACCAATTTCCCAATAACCATCCAAGCGACCCGCCGCCACATAAGCCAAATCCAAAGCCGCCGAACCGGCTCTTCTAATACCCGCACATTCCATTGTTAACGCCTTAAACATGCCCACATAGGCATCCAGATGCTTATCTGTTTTAAAAGGAAAACCGGTGCCCAATAAAGCCCCTTTTAAACTGTTTTGATTCGTCACTCTCAAACGACGATTATTTAACATAGCGCCACCACCCCGTTTAGCGGTAAATAACTCATCTCTTAAGGGATCATAAATAACACCGACCTCTAACCGGCCTTTGTGTTTTAAAGCGATGGACACCGCATATTGTGGAAAGCCATGCAGAAAATTAGTCGTTCCATCAAGAGGATCAATGACCCAAACAAAATCATTGCCTTTGTGTTGACCACTTTCCTCTGCCAAGATAGCGTGTTCGGGATAAGCGGCTTTAATGATATTAATAATTTCGCGCTCTGCCATACGATCAACTTCACTGGCATAATCATTTTTGCCTTTTTGATCAATAGACAGACGACTAACATTATCAGCTGAACGAAGGATTAAGTCACCCGCACTTCTAGCAGCACGGATGGCAATATTTAACATGGGTTGCATAGACAAATTTACAATGATCAGATAAAACGTCAATGATAACAAATCTTTTGGTAAACTTTGCTTATTTTTAACAAAGGACGACACCCTTGCTGTCACATATTAAAATAATTTTAGTCGAAACCAGTCATCCTGGTAATATCGGTGCTGTGGCTCGTGCCATGAAAAACATGACCATGACTGAGCTCTGCTTAGTTTCGCCTAAACTATTCCCCAGCGCTGATGCCACCTCCAGAGCCTCCGGTGCTGATGATATTTTAGCTAAAGCAACCGTATACTCGACTTTGCAAGAAGCAATCAGTGACTGCCAACTTGTCATCGGTGCCAGTGCCCGATGCCGAACCATTAGCTGGCCAGAAATGACTCCGAGAGAATGTGCTGAGAAAATCACCACAGTTGGCTACCATCAAAAAGTCGGCATTATCTTTGGTCGTGAAAACTCTGGCTTAAAAAACCATGAATTAGACTTATGTCATTTCCTGCTCAGAATCCCCTGCAATATCGACTATAGCTCCTTGAATATTGCAGCTGCGGTACAAGTTGTTTGCTACGAACTCTTTGTTAGTGCCGGCCAACAATCACCCGTTATTATTGGTGATAGAGGTAAAACCCCAAAAGCAACCACTCTACAAATGGAGTCTTTTTACACGCATTTGCATGAGACCTTAACTGATATCGGTTTTATCCATCCTGATAAATCAAAATCTATCATGCGCCGTTTACGACGCATTTATAATCGCGTGCATTTAGATGTTAAAGAGCTGGACATCCTCAGAGGCATTTTAAGAATGTCACAGAATAACCAAAAAGATAAAATATAGTTGACTATTTTGGTAGGTTAAGTATATTTGTGCTAATATACTTATTTTTCTGATGGATAATTTCATGCGTTTAACTACAAAAGGCCGTTACGCAGTAACAGCCATGCTTGACTTAGCATTTTACAGTCAACTAAAACCCGTCACTTTAACGGATATCGCGACCAGACAAACGATCTCGCTGTCTTACCTTGAACAGTTATTTGCACGCTTACGTCGTGCAAACATGGTAAAAGGTATTCGTGGCCCGGGTGGAGGCTATACACTCGCAGGTGAAGCCCATAACATCAATATTGCCGATATTATTGCTGCAGTCGATGAACCGATTGACGCAACCAAATGCGGCGGTGAAGGCAATTGCCAAAATGAAAAGGCCTGCTTAACGCATGATCTTTGGCTGGGCTTAAGTGATCAAATCAGAACTTATCTAAAAGGCATAACCTTAGGCCAGTTACTTGAAAAACACCAATCCCAGGAAACGGTCAAAAGACTCGAAGAAAGCAGCATTTCAGTGAACGAAATACAACGGGCTAGCGATTTAATAAACAAAGCGATTTGATAAAATAAGTTGAATGACCTACCTTGATTACAATGCAACTACCCCTATCGATGTTAACGTTCTAGAAGCAATGCTACCTTTTTTAAAGGACTTTTATGGCAATCCTTCCTCGTTGTATCGGTCTGGCAGAATTGCTCATAGCGCTATTAATACTGCGCGTGAACAAGTTGCTGCGTTAGTTGATGCGCCTCCCTCACACGTTATCTTTACCAGTGGCGGTACTGAAGCTAATCATTTAGCATTAGCTTCATTGCCTCGTCAGGGAAGACTGGCTATTTCGGTTATAGAGCATCCCTCTATTACCGAGCCAGCAGTTCGCCTGAAAAACACGGGTAACTTCTTGGATTTAATCGACGTTGATAACAATGGCGTCATTACTTCGCTTGCGATTTATACAGCCATTAAAAACAGACCCGACCTGGTTTCAATCATGTTGGCAAACAACGAAACCGGCGCTATTCAGGATATAGCGTCATTTACTCAGATCTTAAAAGAACGTAAGGTGATTGTGCATACAGATGCCGTACAAGCTTTGGGGAAGATTCCGCTGTCGTTTCGGCAACTGGGCGTGCATTTAATGTCACTTTCCAGTCACAAAATCTATGGACCTAAAGGTTGCGGTGCCTTGATATTTGATAAAAACACACCCATAACGCCTGTGCTATTGGGTGGAGGTCAGGAACAGGGTTTTAGGGCGGGCACTGAAAATGTAGCTGCGATAGTCGGTTTTGGAAAAGCTGCAGAACTTGCCAAAAATGAACTTAGCCAGCGAATTGAACACTTGGAAAGTTTAAAGAAGCTTCTTGAAACAGACTTAATGACCGTGCCTAATTTGACCATCTTTGCTCAACAAGTAACGAGATTACCCAATACCACTCAGTTTGGTATGCCTGGCATTGATGGTGAAATGTTATTAATGAAACTGGATAAAAAAGGCTTTGCGGTGTCTAGCGGTTCTGCCTGCGCCAGTGGCTCAGAAAACGTTAGTCCTGTTCTGGGTGCCATGAAAATAGATGAAAGCCTTGCTAAAAGTGCCATCCGTATTAGCTTAGGCATACATACGACAAAAACAGACGTTATTGAATTTATTAAACAACTAAAAATCCTAGTTAATCCATTATAAGAGAGTGTTATGTCCGTCTCATTAACAGAAAATGCAGCACGTCAAATCAAAAAACAGTTAGAAAAACGGGGTAAAGGCGTTGGCTTAAAATTAGGCGTTAAGAAATCGGGTTGTTCAGGCTATGCTTATGTATTAGATTATGCTGATACACTGAATGAAGATGATACCGTATTTGAAAAGTTCGACGTTAAAGTCATCATAGCCAAAAACGATATAGAATTCGTTGATGGCATAGAATTGGACTTTAGAAAAGAAGGACTTAATGAAGCGTTTAAATTCAACAATCCCAATGTAAAGGGGACGTGTGGATGTGGAGAAAGCTTTTCGGTGTAACGATTCAGGAAGCGGAAACATGACTTAATGAATGTGACGGACGGCCTCACATAACCCATGATTAATTGGATAATATTATGAATTTCGCTTCCGATAACTGGTTTGGTTAATGATCAAGAAGTGTTAGTTCGATTGGTGACCAGTTTTGCGACTGAGGTAGATCAAGTTGATCGGTTTGTATCGCTGTTGGGGTAATTATGACTAAGACTACAGCATCAATAAAGTGAACCGCTTAAACGGGGGAGTATATATACTTGACCCTCACTATTACGAAACCGAGCCGTTAAAATGCGAATTTATTGAGACCTCATCGCAATTAAATCATTTCTCTGACTCAGTTTGTCTAAAAAATGGGAATCGGGTGGCGTAAGTTCCGAAGTGTTCGGACTCAATTCACATTCGGTTGCGATAAAACCGGACTTTTCAGTTGACTTTTACCTAGATTGTAGTAGGTTTTGCCTCTGTTGTTTGCATTGATTTGCAGAGGCTACCCAAGTTTCAGAACAAAGTATCCCAAATGTCATCAACTCGCTTGATAACATCCGGCGACATGACAATGGTTCTGCCCCATTCCCGATTGGTTTCCCCCGGCCATTTATTCGTAGCATCAAAACCTACTTTAGAACCCAATCCAGAAACCGGCGACGCAAAATCAAGATAATCAATCGGGGTGTTTTCTAGAATAGTTAAATCCCTGGCGGGATCCATTCGGGTGGTCATTGCCCAGATAACGTCTTGCCAGTCTCGTACATTAATATCATCATCAACGACAATAACAAACTTTGTGTACATGAATTGCCGTAAAAATGACCAGGTTCCAAGCATTACACGTTTAGCATGTCCGGCATATTGCTTTTTCATACTTATGACTGCCATTCGGTAAGAGCAGCCTTCTGGAGGTAAGTAAAAGTCAATAATTTCAGGGAATTGCTTCTGCAAGATCGGTACGAAGACTTCATTAAGTGCGACACCTAAAATAGCCGGTTCATCAGGTGGTCTGCCGGTAAAAGTGCTGTGATAAATGGGTGCCTGACGCTGGGTTATCGTTTCGATAGTAAAGACTGGAAAGTCGGCTACTTCATTGTAATAGCCGGTGTGATCGCCATAGGGCCCTTCCGCTGCAAATTCACCGGGATAAATAAAGCCTTCCAGGACAATTTCTGCGCTAGCCGGTACTTGTAAGTCATTCAGTATGGATTTGGCAACTTCCGTTTTACTGCCACGTAATAGGCCCGCGAAGGCGTATTCTGATAGTGAGTCTGGAACGGGGGTTACTGCCGCTAAAATAGTAGCAGGATCAGCGCCTAGCGCCACTGAAACAGGGAAGGGTTTGCCAGGATTAGTTGCCTGAAACTCTTTAAAATCCAGTGCGCCACCACGATGTGCCAGCCAGCGCATGATGACTTTGTTTTTGGCAATCACTTGCATCCGATAAATGCCTAAGTTTTGCCTAGGCTTATTAGGGCCACGGGTGATCACAAGCGGCCAGGTAATTAAAGGTGCAGCATCATCAGGCCAGCAGGTTTGAACAGGATAGACGCTTAAATCAATTTCATCTCCCTGCCTGATTAATTCCTGGCAGGGCGGTGATGAAACTACTTTTGGCGCCATATTCAATACTTGCTTGTAGATTGGGAATTTTTCCCAGGCATCCTTCATCCCTTTGGGCGGTTCTGGCTCCTTTAAGGCTGCCAGTAGTTGACCAATGCCGCGTAATTCGGTCACTGATTCGGCGCCCATGCCCATGGCGACACGGCGTGGCGTACCAAATAAATTTCCCAATACCGGAATATTGTAACCAATGGGGTTTTCAAACAGTAACGCTGGGCCACCTTGTCTTAAAGTGCGGTTACAGATTTCGGTCATTTCCAGGTAGGGATCAATGGAAACAGTAATTCGCTTGAGTTCTCCCAGTTTTTCAAGTTGCTTTATAAAGTCACGTAGGTCGTGGTAATTCATGCAGCGATGCCATTGTGTCTGAGTAGGGCGTCGATACTGGGCTTACGGCCTCTGAATTTGATGAAAAGATCCATGGCATTTTCAGTGCCTCCTTGCTCAAGGATGTTGGTTAAAAATGAATGCCCGGTTTCTTGATCGAAAATCCCTTTTTCTTCGAATAAAGAAAAGGCGTCACTGGATAAGACTTCTGCCCATTTATAGCTGTAATAGCCTGCCGCATAACCGCCCGCAAAAATGTGGGAAAAGCTATGTGCAAAGCGGTTAAACTTGGGTGGTTGAACAACAGCGACTTGGTTTCTGACCTGATTCAAAGTTTCGTAGATGCGACCGCCTTGCACAGGATTGTAATCTTGATGGATTTTGAAATCAAAGAGGCTAAATTCAAGCTGTCTGACCATAATCATACCTGCTTGAAAGTTTTTCGCCGCCAACATTTTGTTAAATAATGATTCAGGTAATACTTCTCCGGTTTGGTAATGCCCTGAAATAAGAGCCAGTGCTTCTTGTTCCCAACACCAGTTTTCCATGAATTGGCTGGGTAACTCAACAGCATCCCACTCAACGCCATTAATACCTGAAACGCCTAAATGGTCAACGACGGTGAGCATGTGTTGTAATCCGTGTCCGAACTCATGAAACAATGTTGTGACGTCATCATGAGTTAACAGTGAAGGGGTGTCTCCGGTAGGTGGCGTGAAGTTACAGGTTAAGTAAGCAACAGGCGTCTGAATTTTGTTGTCGAATTTTTTGCGGCCCTGGCAATCATCCATCCATGCACCACCCCGTTTCTTCGCACGGGCATAAAGATCAAAATAAAATTGACCACGCAATTGTCCAGTGGAATCGTGTATCTGGAAAAATCGCACATCAGAATGCCAAGTATCAAAATCAGTAATTTCAGAAATCTCCAAACCGTACAACTTTTGCACAATAGAAAAAAGCCCGGGTAATACTCGAGTGATAGGGAAATAGGCTTTAACTTCTTCTTGGGAGAGTTGATAAAAGTGTTGGCGCATCTTTTCTGAGTAATAACCCAAATCCCAAGATTGAAGGTCTTTAATGCCGTAGTGTTGTTTGGCAAATTCTTGTAACTCAGCAAGATCTTTCCGGGCTTGACGCCAAGAGCGGTCGGCTAAGTCTTCAAGAAAATGTACGACATCGGCAGGCTTTTCTGCCATTTTTCTGGCAAGAGACAGTTCTGCGTAGTTATTGAACCCCAATAATCTAGCCTTCTCATGACGCAAGGCTAAAATGGCTTCCATATTGTCAGTGTTATCCCATTGCGGATTTTTAGGGCCTTGATCTGAAGCGCGGGTTGAAAAAGCTTCGTAATGTTCACGTCTTAATTCGCGGTCATCTGCATAAGTCATCACCGCTTGATAAGACGGAAACTGGAGGGTGATTAACCAGCCTTCTTTGTTTTGTATTTCTGCGCTTTGCTTAGCTTGAGCCAGAGCAGAATCAGGTAACCCAGAAAGATCCAGGATATTGGTAATATGCTTGCTCCATGCATTGGTGGCATCAAGCAGGTTTTCTTCATAGTTGCTGGTCAGGCGAGACAATTCTTGATTGATTTCTTTGTAACGCTGCTTCCTTTCGCTATCAAGATCGACACCCGACAGTTTGAAGTCTCTGAGAGCATTTTCAATTATTTTCTTCTGGGCGCGATCTAATCCTTCAAATTCACCACTGTTTGCAATCACTTGATAGGCATTAAACAGGCGTTCATTCTGCCCCATTTCTGTTGCATATTCACTGAGTTTGGGTAGACAAGCATTATAGGCTTGCCGAAGTTCGTCTGAATTGACGACAGAGTTTATATGGCTAACGGGTGACCAGGCCTTGTTGAGTTGGTCTTCAGCGTTTTCTATAGGTTCAATCAGGTTTTCCCAGGTGTATGCAGTGGTAGCCTCTAGTTGTTGATGAACAACGGTACGGGCATTATCTAATAACTGAATTATCGCCGGTTCAATGTGTTCTGGATTTATTTGGGAAAACAGTGGGAGTGTGCTATTGCTTAATAAAGGGTTTGTCATAATGCTCATTATTTAGTGATGGCTACGTTCCTATGCTCTGTAATGCAAGCGTCTGGTTGGATGACCATGAAAAATAGTTGAAGTTGGCGTTTGTTGTGTACTACTTTTTGGGTGCTTCGGAAAACAAAGCGGTTTTCGACAGATAATCGTGCCAGCTGTAGCGATTTTTATTCATAAAAATCCATAGAAATCCTAACCCTAAGAATGCCAAAGAAATAATCGCCGTTATAAACCGTAATAAGGCTTGCCTCCAGCTTATCGGCTTTTGGTTTAGAGTCAATACTTTTATTTTCCAGGCGCGTAAGCCCAAGGTTTGTCCTCCATGCGTCCAAAACCAGCCGTAGAATAGAAAGCTGATAGCGGCTAGGTAAATTTGGTAAAGTAATAACCGTTGCTCACTGACAGGGGCACCATCAGTGAGTGGAAGCAATAGCGCTGTTGCCAGAAACAAAACGGCAACCAGCAGAAAGATATCGTAAATTTGTGCGGCTAAACGGTGCAAAAAACCAGGCGCAGAGAGGGTCTCTTGACCTGATTTTATTGTTTTTGAATGATTAGGCAATTAGATTTTAAACAAAGCTAATTTTTGACCAAAATACATACACATACCCATTAATGCACCCAGCATGAGCAGGGAGAATATGAAAGGCGGTCTATGAAACAAAAGAATGCCGAAATCAGCTATAAAGACGCTGGTGAATATAGGATGGTCAATGAAGCCATTTAAAATATTTTTGAACATAACAATCCCGTCAATTACGTAAAATTACAGTGCGAGTCTTTAAAAAGTAGTTGCCTGACCTTTATGCATTAGTATAAATGTAAAATGTGTACTTGTAAAAATCAGTGAGATGATTTTACTATAATCAACAGGGGAATGTAAAAAAAAGAAGATTGATTGTTGGATACAATCTATCAAATGATATCATTACCACAAATAAAACAGACAAGGTTAACTGCCATTTTAAATTTTTTTAAAAAACTCATTAGCTCAGCTAAAAACGAAGCTGAACCCGTCTTAACGCAAGTTAGGGTTTACGCGCGTTCTGAGCATACTATTTCGCGCTCTCAAATTAGCGAGAATGCGCTTAAGGTATTGTACAAGCTACAAAAAGAAGGGTTCAGCGCTTACCTGGTGGGTGGGTGTGTGCGTGATTTATTGCTAGGGCGTGAGCCAAAAGATTTTGATGTTGTAACGAATGCTGATCCCGAGCAAATTAAAAGAGTGTTCCGTAATTGCCGCTTAATTGGTCGTAGATTCCGCTTGGCACATGTTTATTTTGGACGAGAAGTCATTGAGGTGGCGACTTTTAGAGGTGCAGCCGAGAATCAGCAGGATAAACAGTTTCTTAACAAGGAAGGCCGGTTGTTGCGTGATAATGTTTACGGCACCATCGAGGAAGATGTGTGGCGTAGAGATTTTACCGTGAATGCGCTTTATTACAATATCAAAGACTTTTCAGTTGTTGATTATGTTTCGGGTATGGAAGACCATCAGGCGGCAACATTAAGGCTTATTGGCGATCCGGAAACGCGCTTTCGTGAAGATCCTGTGCGGATGTTGAGGGCGGTTCGTTTTTCCGTTAAACTGGGTTTTAGATTGCATCCTGATTGTGAAAAACCCATGCACAAGGTTGCCGATTTATTATCCAGTATTCCGTCTGCACGCTTGTATGATGAGTCTTTAAAGTTGTTTTTGTCGGGTTATGCCTTACAAACATTTGAAATGCTAAGACATTACGGTTTGTTTCAAATATTGTTTCCGTCAACAGAAAATTGTTTATCAGTTGAAGAAGAAGGGTTCCCACGCCTTCTCCTTATAAAAGCCTTAGAGAATTCTGACAACAGAATTGCGGAGGGTAAAACAGTTACTGCTTACTTTTTATTTGCAGTTTTTCTTTGGGAGTCAGTACAAGTCAGAGCCAGAGAAAAAATGACCCGAGGTCTGGCTGAATTTATGGCTTACCAGGATGCAGCCAACGAAGTGATTTCAATCCAGGTTAAAAGTACCGCTTTACCACGCCATATTACGTTGGCGATGCGTGAGGTTTGGAGTTTACAGCCAAAATTTAATGCTCGTTTTGGTTCAAAGCCGAGTCGTTTATTGACGCATCCTCGCTTTAGGGCTGCTTATGATTTCCTTTTGTTGCGGGCAGAGACTGGTGGGGTCGATCCTGAAGTGGCAAAGTGGTGGACAAAGTATCAGGATGCCAATGAAAATGAACAAAGAAAAATGACTCAGCCACCGCGTAAAGCCTCAGGAGGTAAATCAAACCGTAAAAGAAATTATAGAGGCACCACTAAGTAGCTTTTTTGCATCAGTAACGGCTGTCCAGCGTTGGGCGCCGTTAATAAGGTACGATGGGTAATTTTGGCGGTAATCGACCATCAGTGAGTACTTTACCTAAGTTATATTTAAGTTTACTGCGACCCCAGTTAATAAGGGACTTATAGATATCAATAAGAGACTTTTATATATCAATAAGAGACTTTTATATATCAATAAGAGACTTTTATATATCAATAAGAGACTTTTATATATCAATAAGGGGCTTTTAGATATCAATAAGAGACTTTTAGATATCAATAAGGGGCTTTTATATATCAATAAGGGGCTTTTAGATATCAATAAGGGGCTTTTAGATATCAATAAGGGACTTTTAGATATCAATAAGGGACCTTTAGATATCAATAAGGGGCTTTTAGATATCAATAAGAGACTTTTAGATATCAATAAGAGACTTTTAGATATCTAAAACCCCGGATTTAATACTAAAAGCAGACTTATTGATATCATTAACGCTCTTCAAGGTATCAAAAACTACCTTATTAATACCCCCTATTAGGATGTGCTGAACGATAGTGAAGCGCATCCTATAAAAACGGGGGGTTTTTATTATTGTGTCTTACTTTATTTAATAAACAACATTTCCTGATACGTTGGGAATGGCCATAATTCGTCAGACACTTCAGTTTCAAGTGCATCCGCATAGACACGCACTTCATCCATTAACGGACGAATGGTTTTTGCACTGAATTGTAAGTGTTCTTCAATAGTGTCAAAATCATGTTTTGCAATTGCTGCATTTAATTGATCAACTGCTTCAGTTAATGAATTTAAACCGGTGCTGATCAGGCTTAAACGTTTGCTATCTAATTCTATACCATTGCTTTTTAGGCTGGTTAAAGTGGATGACAACTCAGATAAGTACTTAACAGTGGCTGGATAAATGCCGGTTTTAACCATGCTAACAATTAATTTAGCTTCCACTTCAATCGCTAAAAGATATTGTTCTGCATAAATTTCAAAACGGCTGGCTAATTCAACCGGTGATAAAACTCCCAGTTTATCGAATAATTCTTCAATATATTTTTCTTTTAATACCGGTAGTGCATCCGCCGCTGTTTTAAGATTCGCTAAGCCACGTTCTTCAACGGCTATCTTATGCCATTCAGCAGAATAACCATTACCACCAAATACAACCGCACCGTGGTTGTCGATAATCTCTTTAAGCGTTTCTAATATAGCCGCATCTAAGTCAGTACCTTTAGCTATTTTAGCTTCTAACGTGTCAGCTACCCAATTAAGTGAATCAGCTAACAAGGTGTTCATGGCAACTAATGGCCCAGCCACTGATTGGCCTGAACCGACTGCACGGAATTCAAAACGGTTGCCGGTAAAAGCGAAAGGAGAGGTACGGTTTCTATCGCCTGCATCTTTATTAAAAGTAGGTAAGGTAGAAATACCTAGATCCATAATACCTGCATTTAAAGAGCTACTCACTTTGCCTTGGCTGATTTGTTCAAATACGTTGTCAATTTGAGAGCCTAAGTAAACAGACATAATTGCTGGGGGCGCTTCATTGGCACCTAAACGGTGATCGTTACTGGCTGAAGCAATTACTGCGCGTAATAATGGGCCGTATTTATGCACGCCACGAATCACCGCACCACAGAATAATAAGAACTGCGTGTTTGAATGAGGTGTGTGCCCTGGATCAAGTAAATTACCTTGAGTGGAATTGCCTACTGACCAGTTAACGTGTTTACCGGAACCATTAATGCCTTTGAATGGCTTTTCGTGTAATAAGCACACTAAGCCATGTTTTTTTGCGGTGTTTTTTAACACAGTCATGATCAATTGTTGATGATCAGTGGCGACGTTGGCTGCTTCATGGAAGGGGGCAATTTCAAATTGACCGGGTGCTACTTCGTTGTGGCGAGTTTTTGCGGGAATGCCCAAGCGATACAATTGTTCTTCAACATCTTGCATAAACACTTGTACACGCTCTGGAATCGCTCCAAAGTAATGGTCGTCAAATTGTTGGCCTTTAGCAGATGCTGCGCCTAATAAAGTACGACCTGATAAGAGTAAGTCAGGACGGGTGTTAACAAAACCAGCATCGACTAAAAAGTATTCTTGTTCAGCGCCACAGCTAGAGTTTACTGGCGCTATATTGGTGTTACCCAGTAGCGATAATACCCGTTGTGCGGCTTTATTCATTGCTGCGTTAGCGCGGAGTAACGGAGTCTTTTTATCTAAGGCTTCACCTGTCCATGACACGAAAACGGTAGGAATACACAGTGTAGAGCCGTTATCAGTCGTCATGATATACGCAGGGCTAGTCACGTCCCAGGCAGTATAGCCACGCGCTTCAAAGGTAGAACGGATGCCACCATTAGGGAATGATGAGCCGTCAGGTTCGCCTTGTACTAATACTTTACCACCAAATTCAGAGATAACAGAGCCATCGCTCTGGACAGAAATAAATCCATCGTGTTTTTCTGCGGTAGCATTGGTTAACGGATAAAAGACGTGGGCATAATATAATGCACCTTTTGATAAGGCCCAATCTTTCATGGCTAAGGCGACTATATCTGCAATTGAAACATCCAGTGCTTCTCCTGTTTCAATTGTTTTCTTGACTGACTTAAAAACGTCTTTAGGCAGGCTTTCTTTCATTTTACTGAGTGTAAAAACATCACTAGCCCATAGGTTAGCCAATGAGTCTGGTTTAGAAACAGACACGGGTTGACGTTGAGTGATGTTTTGGATTGCTTGAATGCGAGTCGCATTTCCAGTCATATTTTTCCCCTGTAGAGTAGTGAGTTTGATTCGTAGAATTATATGCAATATTTGAACCAATTTTTAGTGGTATTTAGAAAGGGGCTAACTACTTGAAATATCGATCTAAATGGCTTGGTTATTATTGGAAGGATAATATGTCTATGTATCTTATTGGGGCAGCTTAAGTTGTTTCGCACAATTTAAGTGCGTTACTTTACGTGGGTAACTAGAAACAAAAATGCGCCTGAAGGCGCATTTGATGGAGCGCTGTTAACTATAAATCGTTTAGAATGTGATGTTAAAGTCGCTAGAGAAGATAAATTGAGCTGTTTTGTTGTCAGCAAATGAACCTTTGTTGCCATCAATCCAGTCATATCGAACATTTGGACGTAAGTTTAACCATTTGACGGGCTTCCAGTTTAAGCCAGCAGTCACTTCATAATAACTGGCAGCATTGCAGACGCTTGCGCTACCAGGAGCTGCATAGCTATAGCCAGCGCCGTTAGTTGCAGCAGCAACTCGACCGGGTGAGCATACTCTAAAGCCGTTTTGGTCACGGAACCATTCAGCACGAAGACCTACAGATAAGTTGTCTTTGATGTCGTAGTATAAATGAGAGTTAACGCCGTACCATTGTGCATCTAAAGAATTAGGGGTTAGTGTTGCCCAGTTATAAGTTTTATCAGCAAAGCCGTGGTCATGTTGCAACATTAAATGAGTTCTATCAGTAATGTTGTGTTTTAACACGATACTATACATGGCAAAAGGACTGCTGTTTTGCTCTGAAGTGCCGCTGTAAGTACCGCTGATGTTTGCAGATGTCGCTTTATCCGTACTTGTCCAAGTGGTGCCGAATAAACCGCCCCAGTTGCCTAATTGTTTATTAAAGCCACCATCCCAGCCACCGGTTGCACTACCCGTCGTTACGCCGCCCATGACAGCCCAGTTGCCATCAATGGCGTAGTTACCCATGACTCCTGTGTGGGTGAACGGTTCGCCATATTGCATGGTATAAGCATGTGTGTAAAAGAAGTTGTCCGGTGACGGTACTGTTTCAAAGCCAATCGGCGTGTAAAAGTGCCCCGCTTTAATATTAAGGCCATTACCAATGGGTACGTAACTTTCTGCATAGGCTTGTGGTAAGGCCATGCCGTAAAAACGGTTACCGCCAGTGCCTAAGATGTTAAGATCCCAGTTACTTCTGCTTTTAGCTTCTGCAGAGTTAACATCATAAGCAGGAACGCCGTAAGCTTGGGTAAAGATTGAATCAGTACCGAACATTGCGTCAAAGCGACCACCAAAATCCCATTTATTGCCTTCTGTTGCCACAGCTTTTTGAATAAATAAATTTAATTGGTTTAATTGAAATTCACCTGCTCTGTCACCAAAGGTAACCGGGCCGTTAAAACCGTTAGAAGGTTCATTAGCATTATAAGTAATGCCTGCGTTGCCCCAACCACCGACAACAATACCATTGTCTTTTAAGAATTTACTTTCGTTAAGATCGTATTTAGTTAATGATGAAACCATGCCTTCGGCGTGAACAGATGCTACGCCCACTGTAAGTGACAAAAGACTACTCGCAGCAGCGATGATGGTCTGGCTTTTGCGTTTAGATGATTGTTTCATTTTAATTCCTCTTAATATAACTTAAAAAAAAGGTGCTCTGTTGTTAAATAACAACTCCATTGATAACTAGGCAATGAACACTGTAAGATATAAAAGCAGGATATGTGCCAACGCTATATAGTCTGTTTAAAACAGCAGATTAGTTTATTTTAAGAGACATTATTATTTATTATGCACAGTAGTGGTGCGAATTATCGGTGAGTTTGTTTTAAAAGTGTGCAAAAAACTATACTTTGTTGTGTATTAGCAAATTGACGACTGTATTTTGGTGCATCGTATTACATAAAGTGTAAGGTGATTCGTAGTTTAGATCATGTAACTTGTTAGTTTGAGGGTAAATAGGTGTCCATTGTTACTTTTTAGTGGCTAACTGATCTATAAAAATGGTATCTTTATAGCGTTTGGGAAAACACAGAGATACATAATAATAACTTACACTAAGGGGACTTTTTAAATGTCAGTAAAAAAAGTATTAAAACTAATTGAAGAAAACGATATCAAGTTTGTTGATTTTCGTTTTTGTGACACCCGTGGTAAAGAACAACACGTTACATTTCCAGCGCATTCTATCGATGAAGATACCTTTGAAGAAGGTAACATGTTCGATGGTTCTTCTGTCGCGGGCTGGAAGCATATCAATGAATCAGACATGATTTTATTGCCTGATCCATCAACAGCGGTTATTGACCCATTTTTTGATGACAACACACTCATTTTGCGTTGTGACATCATTGAGCCAAAAAATTTGCAAGGCTATGAGCGTGACCCACGTTCTTTAGCTAAACGTGCAGAGCAATATTTAAAATCAACTGGCATTGCAGACACTGCGTTCTTCGGCCCGGAGAATGAATTCTTCATATTTGATGATGTCCGTTGGGGTACTGATATCAGTGGCTCATTTTATAAAATTGATTCTCAAGAAGCGGGTTGGAACTCCGAAAAAGTATATCCTGATGGTAACACCGGTCACCGTCCAGGCGTTAAAGGCGGTTATTTTCCAGTGCCTCCAGTTGATTCTTTCCAGGACATCCGTTCTGCAATGTGTACCACGTTAGAAGAAATGGGTATGGTCGTTGAGGTTCATCACCACGAAGTTGCGACTGCGGGTCAATGTGAAATCGGCGTTAGATTTAACACTTTGGTTAAAAAAGCCGATGAAGTATTGGAATTAAAATATGTTGTGGCTAACATTGCCCATGCTTATGGCAAAACAGCGACATTTATGCCTAAACCTTTAGTCGGTGATAACGGTAGTGGTATGCACGTACACCAATCGTTAGCAAAAGACGGTAAAAATCTGTTTACGGGTGATTTATACGGCGGTTTATCTGAAACAGCGTTGTACTATATTGGCGGTATCATTAAACACGCTAGAGCTTTAAATGCCTTTACCAATGCGTCAACTAACAGTTACAAACGGTTAGTACCTGGTTTTGAAGCCCCTGTTATGTTGGCTTACTCAGCACGTAACCGTTCAGCGTCTATTCGTATTCCTTTTGTAAACAATCCAAAAGGTCGTCGTATTGAAGTGCGTTTCCCTGATTCAACCGCTAACCCCTACTTAGCATTCTCTGCTATGTTAATGGCTGGTTTAGATGGTATTCAAAACAAAATTCATCCTGGCGATGCAATGGATAAAGATTTGTATGATTTACCAGCAGAAGAAGCAAAGCTTATCCCACAAGTGTGTCATTCATTTGATCAAGCCTTAGAAGCCTTAGATTCAGATCGTGACTTCCTGAAAAAAGGTGGCGTTTTCACTGATGACGTGATTGATGGTTATATCGCGTTGAAGATGGAAGAAGTCACTCGTTTACGGATGAGCACTCACCCAGCTGAATACGACTTGTACTACAGCTTGTAAAATTATTAAGTCTGTTCTATACAGGCTGAATGTCATCTACTAAAAACCCTGCTGGTTATCTGACATAGCGGGGTTTTTTGTGTGTTAAATAGTCTTGTTATTATCCGATTTCTGCTTTTTCTTAAGCTTTCCATGGGTTCTGGCTGTTATCGCTGGATAGTTTAAGTTTTTCTGTAACAGCACATTGTTTTCAGCAAGCCAGTTACGATTACCCGATAATAACCACAACGCCTCTGTGCGGGTCAGATAGGTATTCATACGTATTTCTCTGTAGATTAAAACGCTCTACAATCATCAACAGTTTAACTTAAAGCTTATTGTTAGACCCTCCCATCTCTCCAATATAAGAGTAATTCTTGAAAAAATATAAAGTACTATTAGACTTTGTAAAACTCACTCCAACAGCTAAGGTCAATTTTTGTCGAAGTGTCATTCTTAACTTTATACACACTTATACACACGGTAAATCCGGTTGATAGGTATAACTTTTCATTCAAAAATTATACTGCTCAATATTTATTAATTAATAAAGGAACTAATATGCCCTTTTCGCAAATACAAAATCAACTACCGGGCCTCGACAAGATTGGCGGGGGCGTGAACACCAAGACAGCGTCCTATGCAGACTGGAATTCCATTACATCGTTTCTTAAGTTACCCTCTGACCCGGCAAAATGGGAACAGGTACACGTTTTATCCAAAAACTATAACGTCCCAAAAGGGTTCATAGTGGCTGTTGGAAACAGATCCAAAGCTGATCAGGTTATCGGCTCGGGTCGGGATACTTACATGAAGCGTATCACCGCCAGCCTTCAAGCCGGTGGCGGCTATGGCGGTTTTTCTGGCACAGTGGAATCATCCTTTGATATGACAGAGGATACTACCGAATCATACTCTTTTGGTACTTATACTTTTGAACAGCAATTATACAGCCTGACTCTCCCCTATAACCTGGATGGGTTGTTGGATCCAACCTTTGAGGCAGATCTAAAAGGTTTAATGTCGCCTACTGAGTTTTATAAAAAACATGGTACTCACTACACATCGAGTATCCTAATGGGGGCAAAGGCTTCTTTATCACTTTACAGTCAATTTAAGAGTCAGTATTCAGATCAAACCTTCAAAGCTGACTTATCAGCCGCGTACGCAAGCGTCGTGGGTAGTTTTAAAACCGGAGGAAGTTTTTCTTACGATAGTCAGCAATCCAGTGAAACTTACCAGTCATCGTCATCGTTAATTCTTGTTGGAGGTAATACCACAAAAACGACTTTGGCTGACTGGCAATTTACAATCACAGATTTTCCTGCATTCATCGATTTCAACACTGGGGTTAGTGACGACGCACTTGTGCCGATTTATAAACTCCTGCCTGTAGGGTCTCGATACGATCAACTTAAAGCAGCACTCCCAGACTTCTTGAACCCACCTCTAAGTGTACGCATTTTCTGTGCAGCGTCAACCCAGACTGAATATCCGACATCCATTGTCGAAGTCCCTAACGGTTATAAGATCCTTTCGGGTGGAGCAAAAGTGGTTTGTCAGGGGGATGGCGAGTTACTCACCGCGTCTTACCCAATCGGCGACAACCAGTGGTCAGCTAAAGCTAAAGATGCTGTAGTGCCTGATAAGGCAATACTCACGGTTTATGCGGTTGCGGTTTATGATCCCTATAATTGGCTTGATGTTAAGGTTTTTTCTAGTGTATCCACATTAGTTGCACACCCCACTGCTTCAATCAGCGTAGATTCTGATTACGCCATGACTGGCGGTGGAGCACAAACCACTTATATGGGTGTGGGTAACTATTTGACAGCCTCATACCCCGCTTCTGCGGGTACTTGGTCGGTGGCATCAAAGGATCACATCAATTCCTGTCCAGCGACAATCACTGCGTATGCAATCGGAGTTAAGTGGAGTTCAACGGCTCAAAGTCGCTTCTTTGGATTACACGCTATAACAACTCAATATGAGCAGGCTTCTTCAAATCCCAATGCACATCCAGAATCAACTGTGGCGGCACCCAGTGGTACAACTACAGTCGGAGGCGGTGCATTTGTTGACTGTGGTGCAGGTGAAGGAAATATGCTTTTTCAGTCATTCCCATTAGATGCGAATAACTGGTATGCTATTGCCAAAGACCATGAACTAAGCTCTATTGCAACGCTAACAGTTTACGCAATTGGAGTGAGAAACGTGGATCTGTCGTTATTACACGATAAGCCCGCTAGATCTAGCATATCTTTGCATAGACAACGTTTTGGGTTCTAATGAACTTAAAATATAACTTTAATCAATAGCGATTCGAATGACATTCTCCTTTCTTAAAAGCCTGCCTCGTTTTTTATTACGCTCTCTTTTTATTCTCTTGATTAGTTGTCGATCTGGCGGGGTATGTGCCGATAAAAATAGCCCTGATGTTTTGATTGTAGGTGCAGGTTTGTCGGGTTTAAGTTCAGCCTATTATTTAAAAAAGGCAGGTAAAAAAGCCGTTATACTGGAAATGAGTCCACATATCGGGGGGCGTATCCGTACTGCTAATTATGCTGATAATGCTCACGCAGAGGTTGGGTTAGAAGAATTTTGGGAAAGCAATCCGGCGCTTGATCTTATGCGTGAGCTTAAAATTCCGCTGGAAACTTTCTACACCAGTTTTTCAAGTTTTTACTATAAAGGCATACTTTATCCTTTTATGCATAAAAGCAATCAGGACTTTCTCGCGTCTGTGCTGAGTGTTGATGAAATGAAAGCTTATAAAGAATGGGATCAAAAAATGGTTGGGCTTTACAAGCAACTTGACCAGCATCCCTTGGCAAATAACCTGTTACCGCTAATCGACCTGTCATTTGCTGACTGGATACATCAAACCAGTGGACTCTCTTCCAAAGCTCAAGAATTTGTGCGTATTCAAACCGAGCCGGAGTTTGCTACCTCATGGACTAAAATCTGTGCACTGGATGGCATTGCAGAATGGTATTTGCTTTCAGGGGAAGGTCAACCCCCTTATCATGTAGTGGGTGGTAATCAACGGGCTGCACAAACCATAGCCAATTTTATCGGTACTGGCAACATCCATCTTAATAAACTCGTCACTCATATTAAATCAACTGATACAGGTGTGGAAGTCACCACGTCAGATATGGGTACTTTTAAACAGCAACGTTACCGTGCAAAATACGTCATTACTACCGTACCCTTGTTTAGGCTGAATGATATTCAGTTTAGCCCTCCCTTGTCTAAAGATAGAAAAGAAGCGATACAAACGCAATCGGGTGGGTCTTATTTTACTGCACATGTGCTGGTGGATAATAAGGCCAGCCATTTTTGGAAGACTCAGAATGCCAGTATTCTGCCCATTATTTCGGATAGTCTTCTAGGTGTTATTTATGAGGGAAAGTCTGAACCCCATAAAGATGCAGTATTAAATTTACTGGTTAATGGCGCTCATGCTGACCGCCTCAATAGTAGGGTGAGTGGTGGGTCAGAGGATGTTCAGGAAGCGCTAACGGTGGCTTTTGAGAAACAGTGGCCTGGTTTCAGGTCATCGGTTAAGCAAATGATCTTTTATCGTTACCATCCACATGCTATTGCTTCGTGGCCTGTGGGTAGATCGCGCTTTGACAGTCTTTCTGATTCGTTAAGGCAGCCACAAGGCCGCATTTATTTTGCGGGTGATTTTACCGAAGACACTCATTCCAATGGCGCTTCACACTCAGCTATACGGGTCGTTAAGGCCATTATAAACCAACAATAACCCGATCTAACCTCGCTCCGGTTTTTTTAAAACAATGGTTATTTTTCTAGATCTTATTGATTTTATGAATTAATATAATACCTCACTTTAGGTGTTAATCCTTACAAGGTTAACCAATTGGTATTTATTCTAAGTGTGGTGGTGTCGCATGAATATACTTTCAAATATTGTTGTATTTTTTGGCATCCTTCATAGCAGCCTAAAAGTAGTTGACACTTTTGATGTCAATAAAAAATTAACAACAAGCTACCGTAGCCATTAAAAAACGGCCAGTGACTTTAAAGATAAACGGCTTAGCTGTTTCTTAAATTTAAGAA
>CAIMEB010000258.1 GCA_903839855.1 uncultured Methylococcaceae bacterium | reverse complement strand
TTTCTTAAATTTAAGAAACAGCTAAGCCGTTTATCTTTAAAGTCACTGGCCGTTTTTTAATGGCTACGGTAGCTTGTTGTTAATTTTTTATTGACATCAAAAGTGTCAACTACTTTTAGGCTGCTATGAAGGATGCCCTTAGAACTAATCATAAACCCACCGGCAACGACTGCGCTTGAACTGGTGGGTGATCGACATCATCTGCAACAAGTGTTGGTGAATTTAGTAGGTAATGCCATTAAGTTTACCCATCAAGGTTTTGTTGAGCTTAGAGTCTCTCTGGGTTACGAAGATCATGAAGCGCTTTGGATTGATTTTGTGGTGCAGGACACCGGTATTGGTATGTCCGACGAAGTAAAAGAAACTATTTTCAAACCTTTTACTCAAGCAGATTCCAGCATAACCCGGCGTTTTGGTGGCACCGGACTGGGGTTGGCTATCAGCCAAAAAACGGTTACGTTATTAGGCGGATCTCTTCAGGTTAACAGTGTTGTCGGTCAAGGCAGTGAGTTTTGTTTCTCGCTACCTATGCGAAAAGCGCCACCTAATAAAACCATACACCCAATCAAGATATTAATCGCCACGATTGATTCACCCTCGCGGAAGGGTCTAATCAATACAGTATTAAGTTTAGGATGGGACTGCGAACTGGCGAAAACCTGCGAGGACATGATTTCTAGCGTTCAAAAGAACCAGATTCTGGGTCATGCTTATGACGTCGTGCTGCTAGATTGGGAACTACTCGGATCAAACGGTTTGAGCATGCTCAAGAGTTACCATGAAGTATGTCAGTATGAGGAACAGAAGAAACCTTTAATCATCCTCATTGACTCCTGCTCTCGCGAGAATATTGAAACCAACGGTGCTGATGAATTTTGGGATACAACCTTGTTCAAACCCATTTCTTCCATAACGCTTGAAAATACCGTATTAAATCTAATCCAAATTTCAGCCGAGACTGAGTTAACATCCAACAATTATTCCAACCCTAACGATATTCAGGGTACGCGTATTCTTTACGTCGATGACGAAGAAATTAACCGTGAAGTATTACTTCGCATACTGGAAAACTTTGGTGTTACAGTAAACCTAGCTTACAATGGACAAGAAGCTCTGGATTGGTTGAGTCTAAATGACGATAAAGTTGATATTGTGTTGCTTGACCTACAGATGCCGGTTCTGAATGGTTTTCAAACTGCGCAACAGATCAGAAACAATCCCCGTTGGCAATGTTTGCCCCTTATAGCGGTCAGCGCGAGCGCCTTTCAATCCGAACGCGATTTGGCTGCAAACTCAGGAATGAATGATTTTATTATGAAGCCAATTGATATAGATGAAATGGTTAGAGTAATTAAGCAGCATATTACTTAGCTGTCGAATAAAACAATCTGGATAACCCAATCGTTGGTTATCACTTTCGAATTTAAATATCCGTTATGTTGAAGTTTTTATGTCTATTAAGTTGTTTTCCAAGTCTGTAGAAAAACCGGAGGTCAATTTGGCCGCAAGTTGGCATGAACCCATCAATTTTGCTGAGTGCGATCAAATACAGGTACAATTTGCAGGCGCAATTATGCCGCATGGCGTCCTATTGATATTAAACAATGAGTATCAACTGATGGGTTGCAGTGAAAATGCGAGTGATAAATTGGGTCAGGATATATCGTACCTCTTAGACCGAAAACCTGATCGCTTACTAGGTTCTGAAGGCTGGGACAAAATTGAGCAAGGACTTCAGAAAATAGCCGATAATCGTCCACCCAACTATTTTGGTTGTTTAGCTGTTTTACCCACCGGACATTGGTTTGATGTCCTGGGTCATCGTTCGGGTCATTATTATATTCTTGAGTTCGAACCCATAGCGAATGTCATAAATACCGCGTCGACTACTGAACGCTTTTCCCAAATCAACGAAATGGTGGGCGCATTACAAAATGTGGAGACTTGGTTAGAAGGCATGCGTCTTGCGGTTGAAGGTTTAAAAGAATTAAGTGGCTATGATTCTGTCATTGGCGTGCGGTTTTTGCCTGATGGCTCACGCATGCTGTTGCCGAAGCCCGCGAGCCGCATATTGAATCCTATCTGGATAAGCGTTTTCCTCGCTCTGATATTCCTGAATCAGGGCGTCGGAAAATGGTTTTAATGCCTTTACAGCATGTTCCAGATATCGACTATGAACCGTCTCCGTTACGGATGTCATCTTTGCAAGTATCCGAATTAGATGTCGATCTTAGTTTCTCGGTACTTCGCAGTATGTCGAGTATGTGCAACCGTTTTTATCGAAATATGGAAATTCGTTCCAGATTGTTGTTATCGATATCGAGCCAGGGGCAACTGTGGGGTTTTTTTAATATGATACACTCCCGCCCACGTTTTATCAGGTATGCGGATCGGCTAGCTTTCCAATCATTTGCGATGATAGCGGGGCAAATCTTGCTAGAAAAAGAAAAAGCGGAAGAATACCAGGCGATTCTAGCGGCTAAACAAGAAATAGCGACGATAATCTCCCTGTTAAATAAAGAGATCCCGGTGGTGGCGGTTTTGAAGGACTTACCCCCTCGTTTGATGGAAATTCTGGATATCAGTGGCGTCATGCTGTGCATGAATAACCAAATAATTGATGCGGGGAAAACGCCTCCTAAAGCGTATGTTAAAGATTTACTGGTTTGGTTGAAGCAACAAGACGCCTTTTTTATGACTGATCAATTGCCGAATTTGTTCGAACCTGCTTTGGCTTATAGAGAATTAGCTACCGGACTTATTGTTTTATGTCTGGATTCCAACGAATATCTGATAATGATGCGGCCCGAATGGATTTACGAAGTGTCTTGGGCGGGCAACATTCAAAAGCCAATTGAGATAGACGCAATTAATGGTGAGCGACGTTTAACGCCAAGAGGTTCGTTTGAAACGTGGAAAGAAATAGTCCGTGGTAAAGCGAGACCCTGGCAAATAGCGGAAATTGATGCACTTAAAGATTTACATAATGCACTCCAAAATGCGATAAAGCAGGAAAATCTGATTAAATTGACTGAGGCTTTGGCCAGAACCAATGCCGATCTTGAAAGCTTCGCCTACATTGTATCTCATGATTTGCAACAACCTTTACGCGGCATCAGTAATTTTGCACAGTTTTTAAGTGAGGCGGTCGAAAATCAATTGGGTTCTAAGCCAATCGGTTGGATTAACAGTATTATTAAACTCAGCGCCCGTATGACTCAGCAAGTAGAGGCATTGCTCAATTATGCACGCGCCAATCAAACTCCCGCCGAATTTAAGCCCGTCAATCTTCAAGATTTAATAAAAATACTGTTAGAGGATTTGTATTCCTTCCTGAACGAATCGGAGGCAAAAATCTCTCTACCAAGAGATTTACCTTGTGTAATTTGCGATCCTATTAGGACACTGGCGGTTTTTGAGAATCTGGTAACCAATGCCCTCAAATACAATGATCACACCGAAAAGCAGGTGGAAATCGGTTTTATCGAGGTACCAGAGTTAACCTTTTACGTTAAAGATAATGGCATAGGGATACCAAGCAATCATTTTCAAAACATTTTCACTATTTTTCGTCGCTTGCATGGTAACAATGAATACGGTGGTGGTCATGGTGCCGGTTTAGCGATAGTACGCAAACATATTGAAAAACAAGAGGGCACTATTTGGCTGACATCTAAGGTGGGTGAAGGCTCGACGTTCTTTTTTACCTTAAATCCAATTGGAAATTTTACTCACATTCAAACTGATCACAAATCTTCAAGTGCTTAGTCTTTTTATTAATTGACGCTCATTTAGATAATACCGATCATTACCGCATTACTTTTAAATAAGGCATGGGCTGAAATACCCAGTTCCAACCCCATTGCTTCAGCACTGGCCTGACTGATAATAGCAACAAGGCTATCGCCACTGGGAAAATGAATCACGACCTCAGCATCCACACCATCGACTTGTAAACGAACCACCTTACCTCGCAAACAATTCCGTGCTGAGAAGCGATAACTCTCTGGATCGGTGGTTATAATGATTTCTGGATCATTAATTAATAAGACAATATCGGCACCGACAGTTAATTCGAGTTGCTTAAGTTCAGATAACGAGATAGCCGCCGCAACCTGCTCGCCTCCCTTTAAATTAACCACAACTTCCGCATTCACTGCACCGTGTTCAATTTCAATGATGGTACCGTATAACTGGTTAGTTGCACTGGTTTTAATCACTAACCGCTTAAGTAATATCCGCGAAAGGGGGTCATCGGCTAACTCTTCGTTAATTTTTTGTAAAAACTGCTTATGTTGTTCATCAATTCGGTTAAAAAGCTGCAATAATGATTGCCCTGCGGTGGTCAAGTATGTTCCACCACCTTTAGCCCCACCGGTCGCCGTTGTAATCAATACCTTAGGCGCCAGATTATTAGCTCGCTCGATTATCTGCCAGGCACCTTTATAACTTAAACCGACCTGTTTAGCCGCTTGATTAATAGAACCGCTTTGTTCTATCGCCTTTAATAAGCCTATCATACGGCGATCTAGGGAACCGACTAAACACAGATCACCCTCAACCCAGACCGAGGTTATTTTATCTACTGGTTTTATGGACATGATGTTATTCAAATAAAGTAAAAGGTTAATAATTTATTATCAGGACAGCGTAGCATTTCTTTCAATCCAACATCTTATTTTTAATTATCGCTATTTACTTTTAGGTATAACGATATATACTTAGAATTATTTTGATCATTACTATAGGTCGTTCAATTATGAAAGCAAGTGCTCGTAATCAGTTTATTGGTACCGTCAGCGATGTGCAAATCGGCACCGTAAACGCAGAAGTTTATATTACCCTAAAAGGCGAAGAAACCATCGTTGCCTCTATCACCAAAGAATCCGCCGAATCACTCGATATAAAAACCGGTATTGAAGTACTGGCACTGGTTAAAGCCCCTCAAATCATCATCGTTACCGATTTTGGCGGTTTTAAAGTATCTGCACGTAACCAATTAACAGGTGTCATTACTCTGGTTAAACCCGGCGCCGTCAACACCGAAATCGACATCGAATTAAAGGGTGGACAAGCAATTGCGGCAACCGTCACTAATGACAGCGTTGAAACCCTAGGTCTACGGAAAGGTGAAACTGTCACCGCCATATTTAAAGCCGGTTCGGTTATTTTAGCCGTCGCCAGTTAAAAGCTAAAACTCGATAACCCTCGGTTATCCAAAGGGTTGTCGAGTTTCCTGATAACGAACCACCGCCTGCTTATGAAAGCAGTCAATCATTGAATCACAGACTTGTCTAAAGAGCCCCCCTAGTGTCACATCCAGTAATAAATTAGAAAACTGAAACTCAAAATGCAGAGAGATAATACTTTCATGAGCATTCACTGGAGTAAAGCGCCATATCCCTTTAAGCGCTTTAAAGGGTCCCTGTTCCAGATTAATTGCAATAGAACGACCTTTTTCTATCGTATTCAGGGTAGAAAACTTAAAACCAAGCGCCCCTTTAGCCATCTTCATAGCCGCTTTAGAGGTATTATCGACCTCATCATACACTTCAGAATACGTGCATAACGGAATAAACTGAGAGTACGAATTGATATCATAAACCAAATCGTACATCTGTTCCGCCGAATACCTCACTCTCACTTGCTTATTGATACTGGACATACTGTGACCTACTCATGATAAGTATCGAAAATAGCGCTATTACATATATTAAGCGGGTAGCTTAATTATGCCATCTCTTCAACCAACACCGGCTTACGGGCTCTGTGACAACCCAGCATACCGGAAAATATCCCTTTAGAAGCCACCTCACAATAACCCTTCTCTTCTAATAGAATGGTCAATTCTTCGGTTGAATAGAATATCTCTAAGGCTTCAATAAAATATTGAATCAGATTCAACGCAGCGGGACTACTCCGAAACAGAAAACCCGTCCCCGCTAAGCACAAGCGCAAATAAGCGTAATAGAGTTTTTCAACGATCTTATTGCTAGGTCGTAACATATCGCAGTGATAAAAATGCCCACCCGGCTTAAGCACGCGATGAATCTCACCAAACATGTGCGCAATTTTTAAATGTCGTGACGCAAACTGTAAGGTCACTACATCAAAATGATTATCAGGAAAAGGCAGGCTATGAACGTCAGCAATCACACTATTAATCTTAAAACCTAGTCGCTCTGCACGTTGTCTGCCCACTTCCTGCATATCCGTACTGCGATCAATAGCATTTATTTCAAGAGTCGGTTCGCGTTTAAGCAAAGCAATGCCGATCGCATTAGTACCCGCACACACATCCAGCACTTTTTGTTTTGGCTGTAACTCAAACATAGACATGAAGCAACTTAAGAACCAGTTCCAACAGCCTAAACTGGCCACTTGATTGCCCCGATCATAATAAGGCGCAATGTTTTTAAAGGCATCATTGAGCTGTTGTGACCAAACCGTACTAAAGGCGGATTCTCGGGCTTGCTCGCGTTTGGTCAAGGGTGGTAAAGACATAGAACACATTTCCTTTTAAAATAGTTGAATTATTATTGGACTATACTAGTAATCAGCAATCATACTTACACTATACTAGTGCTTTTACAGTTTAGGTTTAGGTATGTTTGATTACTGAAACAGATAGATCTATCCCTTTCAGGGTAATTCAACAGCTCCTTTATTGTCAAATGAAACATTACTAAAACGTGCAGACGAATAATCATTGTGAAGAAAATACTCGCTATTATCATTATATTAACGGCCTTTGCAGGCATCGGTTGGTTTTATCAAAAGCACCACCCTGAAAAAGAAAAAGTACTCGTTC
Organism: uncultured Methylococcaceae bacterium; assembly: GCA_903839855.1. Classification (GTDB taxonomy): domain Bacteria; phylum Pseudomonadota; class Gammaproteobacteria; order Methylococcales; family Methylomonadaceae; genus Methylobacter_C. The sequence goes on along the minus strand of CAIMEB010000258.1, from coordinate 8,460 downwards.
TGTATGGCAATGTGGATATAAGGGAAGTTAATCTGGGTTTTCGGGTCGGCGGTAGGCTTGCTAAACTCATCTATGATGAAGGCGACGCCATTAAGGCAGGTGAAATCATCGCTCAACTGGATGATGAACCTTACCGCAATCAGCTCGCGAATGTCTTAGCACAAGTCAATTCTCTAAAAGAGCGTTTAAAGTTAAAAGAAGCCGGCAACCGTCCACAAGAAATTGCCCACGCCAAATCACTGGTTCGTGAACAAGATGTTGCTACAGCTAATGCGAAGCAAGTCTTTCTACGTGCAGAACGGGCGCTGCTGATTAAAGGTATTTCGATTCAAGAGCGTGACAATGCAGAAATGATCTTTCAAGAAAGTGAAGCCCGCCTTGCTGCTGCAAAACAAAGCCTTGACTTGCTTCAAGCAGGTTTTCGAGTTGAAGATATTGCCCAAGCCAAGGCTGATCTCAGACAAGCCGAAGCAGCCTTAGCCAGTGCCGAACTTCAGGTAAAAGACACCGTATTAACAGCGCCTGCTGAGGGCATTATTTTAACGCGCACACAAGAAGTGGGTGCCATTCTACCCACAGGTGCGACTGTTTTTACCGTCTCTTTACAAAGACCCGTTTGGATTCGTGCTTATGTACATGAACCGGATTTGGGTCATATTCACCCAGGTACTCAAGTGGACGTTTATACCGACTCACAACCTGACAAACCCTATGAGGGACACATTGGTTTTATCTCGCCACGCACAGAATTTACCCCCAAGTCGGTAGAAACAACCGAACTTCGTACCTCGCTGGTGTATCGTCTGCGTATTGTTGTGGACAATCCTGATGAGGGGTTACGCCAAGGTATGCCGGTGACTATCAAATTAAGGGTCGATCAAGCCGCCATCGCCCATCCAGTGCCACCTTTATGAGTGACGCACTGGTTATCCTTGATGCTGTCCAAAAGATATTTCCAAAGGCCGAGAAACCTGCCTTAACAAACCTTTCTGCAACACTACTACCCGGTCGGATTACCGGTTTAGTCGGGCCAGACGGCGCCGGAAAAACCACGCTCATCCGTTTAATGGCCGGCTTACTAACCCCTACGTCGGGCACTATTCGTATTACGGGACTAGATCCTATTGAAGATGCCACACCCTTACGTCAAATTATCGGTTACATGCCACAAAAGTTTGGTCTGTATGAAGACTTAACGGTTCAAGAAAATCTTGAACTTCATGCAGACTTAAGAAACGTGATTGGTGCAGAGCGTAAAGTAACCTTCAAACGCCTACTCAACTTCACAGATTTAACTCAGTTCACCACTCGACTGGCAGGGAAGTTGTCGGGGGGTATGAAGCAAAAACTGGGGCTGGCGTGTGCATTGCTTGGAAAGCCTCAATTATTGCTGCTGGATGAACCCGGAGTCGGTGTTGATCCTATCTCACGACGTGAGCTATGGAAAATGGTTCATGATCTCATTGCTGACGGTATGACGGTGGTTTGGAGTACCGCCTATCTTGACGAAGCAGAGTTGTGTCAGGACGTGTTGCTGATGAACGAAGGCCAATTACTGTTTTACGGCAAACCCGAAGACATGACTAACCGGATTCGTGACCGTAGCTTTCAAATTCGTAATCCCAGTGGTAGCAGGCGACAAGTACTGGAACGTGCTTTACGTCACCCGAATGTAATGGACGGTGTGATACAAGGTCATCATGTCCGATTGGTACTGCGTAAAAATACCCCGCTTCCCGATCTGCTTGAACTGGAGGCCGGCGAAAACGCGGAACTCGTCCCAGTCATGCCGCGCTTTGAAGATGCTTTCATTGAAGCCTTAGGCGGAGGGCCTGGTGGTGACTCGGTCTTGGCACAACGACTTCAAGCTATTGTTGGTGATGACAAGACCATCATCGAAGCGCATCATCTCACCAAGCTATTTGGTGCTTTTGCTGCCACCGATCAGGTTAACTTCGCCGTAAAACGGGGCGAGATCTTTGGCTTACTCGGTCCTAATGGTGCCGGTAAATCCACCACCTTTAGAATGATGTGTGGCTTACTTGCGCCTAGCTCCGGCACAGCACAAGTATTAGGCATTGACCTAAAAAAGAGTGCCAGTTTGGCACGACAACAACTGGGTTATATGGCACAGAAGTTCTCGCTTTACGGGAATCTGACCGTGCAGCAAAACCTGAACTTCTTTTCCGGTGTTTACGGTTTAAAAGGTCATCGGCAAAAAGCCATTGTGAATGATATGATTGAGGTCTTTAAGTTACAGCCCTTTTTAACGATCACGCCCGACACCCTGCCACTGGGCTTTAAACAACGTTTAGCGTTGGCCTGTGCGGTAATGCATGAGCCCCCTATTCTTTTCCTTGATGAACCGACTTCGGGGGTTGATCCAGTCACTCGACGCGAGTTCTGGACACATATTAATGGCATGGTTGAAAAAGGTGTCACCGTGATGGTGACCACGCATTTTATGGATGAAGCGGAATACTGTGACCGCATCGCCTTAGTGTTTCGAGGTAAAATTATCGCTGCGGGTACACCCGATCAACTTAAAAGCCAAGTCGCGACCCCTGAAAACCCCGACCCCTCGATGGAAGATGCCTTTATAGCCCTGGTACAAGAACAAACTGATGAATAACATCCTCTCTTTACGTCGTCTCCGTGCCCTGTGTCGCAAAGAAACCCTGCAAATCTTACGTGACCCCAGCAGTCATATTATTGCCTTCGTCTTACCCGTCTTGTTACTTTTTATCTTTGGGTATGGGATTAACCTGGATTCCAGTGCCGTACACATTGGACTGGTGCTTGAAGACACGGGGCCAGAAGTCCGCCGCTTCGCTAATAATCTGTATGGCTCGCCTTATCTTCAAGTGACCACCGGACTCAATCAGAAAACCATGGAACAAGCCATGATAGCCGGTCAAGTGTGTGGCTTTGTGGTGGTTCCCCAAGACTTTAGTGAGAAAATCAAACGCCCCACGGAAACCGCTCCCCTTCAAATCATCATAGACGGCTCAGCACCTAATACCGCCAGTTTTGTGCAAAACTATATGCGGGGTGTCTGGAACGGCTGGTTATTGCAACGCACGACTGAGCAGGGGGAAACGCAGCCTACTGATATTGTCATTGAATCTCGATTTTGGTTTAATCCCTCGGCAGAGAGTCGAAACTATTTAATCCCCGGTTCAATCACTATTATTATGACCGTCATTGGCACTTTACTTACGTCACTGGTCGTGGCACGTGAATGGGAGCGTGGTACGATGGAAGCCTTGCTGGCCTCACCCGTGACCCGCACTGAATTGTTACTGAGCAAACTCATTCCTTATTATATACTCGGGATTATCTCGTTATTCTTATGTGTCGGTGTTTCGGTGTTTGTCTTAAAAGTACCCTTTCGTGGCTCAATATTCGTCTTATGGGGCATTGGCACACTTTTCTTAAGCAGTAGCCTGGGCATGGGCTTATTGCTGTCTACCTTAATGCGTAATCAATTTAATGCCGCCCAAGCCGCGCTTAATGCCGCCTTTTTACCCGCACTGATGCTATCAGGCTTCATTTATGAAATCCGTAGTATGCCTGCCGTTATCCAAGCCTTTACCTATCTGATTCCTGCCCGTTATTTTGTCACTGCCATGCAAACCATTTTTCAGGCAGGGACGGTGTGGCCTATACTACTGCGTAGCGGGCTTTTCCTTTTATTAGCGTCGGTGTTTTTCATTGGTCTAACCGCCATAAAAACTCGCCGACGCCTGGAGTGATTATGTTATCCCGTATTGTCACTTTAATTATCAAAGAATTGCAAATGCTGCTAGTGGATCGTTCCAGTCGGATGATTCTGATTATGCCCGTGGTGCTGCAACTGTGCCTGTTTCCCTTTGCAGCGACGCTGGAGGTCACCAATAATACACTCGCAGTGTTTAATGAAGACGACGGGAGCCAGTCCTTAGAATTGATCAAACGCTTTTCTAAAGCGCAGGCGTTTAGTGAGCTTCTTCCACTTTACAGTGAGCTTGATATCCGCCAGGTACTGGATAATCAACAAGCATTGATCGTCATTCGGTTTCCAGCAGACTTTTCGCGTAATATTGCCGGTGGACATTCTGCCACTATTCAAGCCTTACTGGATGGACGACGCTCAAACAGCGGCCAAATCGCCTTGGGTTATGTCCAACAAATGCTCTTAAACTATAACAACGAACGCCTTATTGAGCAAAAACGTTCACCGCCTAGCCTATTAATTACCCGCAACTGGTTTAATCCCAATCTCAATTATGTACGTCATATCGTGCCGAGCTTAGTCGCCATTATCACCACTATCAGCACCTTAATTGTAACCGCGCTCTCGGTGGCGCGTGAACGTGAACAAGGTACCTTCGACCAACTGCTGGTTTCACCGTTAACGCCCGGTATGATTATGATCGGCAAAGCGATTCCAGCCATGCTAGTGGCTATGACTCAGGCCACCATTATTCTTTTAGCGGGTATTTTTATTTATCAGATACCTTTTGTCGGCTCTTTTATGCTACTTTATTTGTGTATGGTCTTTTATGTACTGGCTTTGGTTGGTTTCGGACTGTTAATCGCTTCAATCTGCGCCACTCAACAACAAGCTTTTTTAGGTGTGTTTAGCTTCGTAATGCCAACTATTCTGCTTTCTGGCTTTGTTTCACCTGTTGAAAATATGCCACTCTGGTTACAATATCTGGACTGGATTAATCCACTCCGTCATTTTATCGTGATTGTAAAAGGAATTTTTCTCAAAGATATTGACATCCCCATCATCCTGCACAACCTATGGCCGCTGTGGGTCATTGCCATCTGTACACTCAGCGCCGCTAACTGGAAGTTTCGCCAACATCTGGGCTAACACAAGAAATATACCATGCCATCATTCACTTATTCATCAACAGGCCTCCTTGGGCTGAGTTTTTTATTATCAGCGTGCATGGTTGGCCCTGATTATCAGAAGCCTGATGCCGTCTTGCCGACGGCTTGGGTTTCTGCTCACGCCCAAGCTGATCAAGATCATCTCGCTATTGAACAGGGGTGGTGGAAAAACTTTCATGATCCGGTTTTAGACCGATTAATAATGAAAGCCACCGCTAATAATTTAGATGTCAAGATAGCCGAAGAACGCATCGCTCAAGCCCGTGCTTATCAATCGGCAACCACTGCGGCACTCTTTCCAACGGGGGAAATGATGGCGAATGCACTGCGGCAATCAAACCAGATTGGTTTCCCCAGTAGCGCCCCCAGCACTCTAACCAACGCCCTTAAAAAACCTTTTAATATTTTTAAATCCGGGTTTGATGCCAGTTGGGAGCTTGATCTGTTCGGTGGTCATCGCCGTGAAGCCGAATCAGCTAAAGCCGAACTTGAAGCCTCTGCTTTATCACGTGATGATTTAATCATCAGCCTTCTGGCTGAAGTCGCAGCCACTTATATTGAGATTCGTCAATATCAAGCGCAATTACATCTTGCACAACAGACCGTCGAAGCGGATATAAAAACCACTACTATCGCTCAACAACGTGTTGAGTTAGGAGAAATAGCGGGCGTTGATGCCTCAAAAACAGAGTCACAACAACAACGTGATCAAGCACAAATTCCTTATATCAGTAATCTGCTCAGTCAAGTTGAATACCGTATGGATGTTTTATTGGGCGAAAAACCGGGGAGAACCCACCCATTTGTTAATCCACTTAAAGCATTGCCTAGTCTGGAGCAGACACTGATATTGGCCGCACCTGCCTCTGTTATCGCTCAACGCCCCGATATTCGTATTGCAGAACGTAAGCTCGCCTCCGCCACCGCACAAGAAGGGGTTGCCACCGCCAAGTTTTTCCCCGATGTGTCTCTGGTGGGCTTTATTGGACTCTTTAATACCAATGCCGGCAACCTGCTTAATGTCAGCAGTAAATCATGGTCTATGGGTGCCAATGTGTTATGGCCTATCCTCAGCTTTGGCTCATTGTCTGCCAATTTAAGTGGTGCCGAAGCACGTCAACAGGAAGCGTTGACTAAATATCAAAAAACCATTATCAGTGCATTGTCGGATGTAGAGTCTTCGTTGACCGCTTATACCGAGCAAGAAAAGTACAATCAATCTGTAGAGAAGGCCACAGCGACGGATCAACAGGTCTATGATATCGCCGTTAAGCGATACGAGGCAGGTTTGACTTCCTATTTAGAGGTGTTAGAAGTAGAACGAAAGCTGTATAGCTCACAGAATCAATTGACTTTAGCTAAAGCACAAACAGTTCGTAGTTTAATTGGTGTTTATAAGAGCTTGGGGGGTGGTTGGAAATGAGAGCGCGGAGCAATCATTGTGAAATCGGTCGATACCAATAGAGTCATTTTATCCGAGAAGGTGTCACCATACAGTTTACTTTAATCCAGTAGAACCAACATCACCTCCACTAACATCAACATCATGGCTCATTTGAGGCCGTTAAGGGAAGTGGAGCGGAACTTTACTTGGTTATCGCTGAAACAGATTTTAAAGCCTTTACTTTTAGCCTTATAATAATTATAAATATTAACAACCAAAACCCACCAAAACCAAGAGCATCCTTACATCCCTGGCCTAAAGAGAAGGGATTTTTCGGACAAAATGGATAAATTAGAATAATAACTAGTCAGTCAGGAGTGAAATTTAATGTCTTTAGTCTCAGTGTTCACCAAAAAATCCAAACTTAATGCCGCCATTAAGCAAACAGCTCAAGCTCGTAAAAGTGAAAATCATACTGCCGATAGCTTATTTAAGGCGGCTTATCTTGGGTATGCTGATGTGTTAACCGATGATCCTTTACGTGCAGAAACTTTATATAACTGGGGGTTTGCCTTATACCATCAGGCAAAGACAAAAACAGGTGACGAAGCGGTCAGTCTTTATCAGGATGCGATTGACCGATTTGCCTTTTGTTTATTGATTAACCCTAATTACTTAGGTGCGGCAATCAATAGTGGTGTGGCTTATATGGATTTTGCACGCTTAAAAGAAGTTTCTCCTGATGATGATTTATACGAAAAAGCCAAAAAGCAATTTGAGAAAGCAAATGCTATTCAAGCTGGTACAGCCTCTTATAATTTAGCATGTATCTTTGGTTTGCGTGGTAATAAAGACGAGTGCCTAAAAGCCCTTGAGCTTTCAAGAGATAAAGTGACGTTACCTGAGCAGGCCGAAATTCTAGCTGATCCAGATATGGCAACAGTCATCGATCAAGACTGGTTTATCGCTTTTCTGGAAGACTTAAACAGGAGAAAAGAAGAGCCAGAAGTTAAAGAAGTTGTTTTTAATCCGACCGCCCCTAGATGCAAACTGGTTGAAAGAAAATTTAACGATGATGACGAGATTGTGGTCAAAGAAGATACTGAGAAAAACACTGAAGAGCTCTCGTAAATCGTGCCTGAACAAGAATCTATAATCACTGCTGGACGAGAAGCAGAAACTAGCTGCCTGACACTTTTAGCTTACCAGACAACAACTAAAAATAGGCTTTTTCGTTCAGGCACTATCTACAATTAAAGCGCTTTAACAATATCCTCAATTAATTGAGGTCCCCGATAAATCAAGCCACTGTAAACCTGTACCAGGCTTGCTCCCGCTGTCAGTTTTTCTTGAGCATCCTCAGCACTCAAAATACCGCCAGCAGCAATAATAGCGACTTTGCCGTTTAATTCAGAAGCCAAACCACGAACAACACGGGTTGATGCGGTTTTGACGGGGGCGCCACTTAAGCCCCCTGCTTCTTGTGCCAAGGGGTGACCTGCAATAGCGCCTCTAAAGATTGTCGTATTCGTGGCAATAACACCATCTATTTTAAACTCCAGTAGTAATTGGGCAATATGACTGATTTCATCCTCATTGAGGTCGGGCGCTATTTTGATAGCTAAAGGCACATAAAAGTCGTGTTTTACTTGAAGTTTAAGTTGTTCTTCTTTTAAGCGAGCAATCAAAGCGGTTATTTCATCGCCTTGTTGTAGTTGACGTAAGTTTTTAGTGTTAGGCGAGGAGATATTAATCGTAATATAACTTGCAGAGGGGTAAGCCTTACGTAAGCCGATTAAATAATCCTCTGTCGCATTTTCTATAGGCGTATCAAAATTTTTGCCGATATTAATGCCTAATATTCCTGAGTAGCCACTTAACTTGACCTGTGCCAAGAGGTGATCTATGCCCAAATTATTAAAGCCCATCCGATTAATAATTGCTTGATGCTCAGGTAATCTGAATAAACGTGGCTTAGGATTACCGGGTTGTGGTCTGGGAGTTACTGTACCTATTTCTAAAAAACCAAAGCCTAAAGCCGCTAGTGCATTAATATAGTCACCATTTTTATCCATACCTGCAGCAAGACCGACAGGATTTTTAAAGTCCAGACCCATGACATTAACCGGTTTATCTTTAACGGTTGGATAGATTAATGAGCCTATCCCTGTCGCATTAGCTGTATTCAATAG
>CAIMEB010000257.1 GCA_903839855.1 uncultured Methylococcaceae bacterium | reverse complement strand
CACGCCCAGATTGTTAGATCAAGTCGTGCAGATGATCGATAAAATCCAGATGGATGATAGAGATACCAAAGGCGATCTTTATGAATACCTGCTGTCTAAAATAGCCACTGCCGGTACTAACGGCCAATTTAGAACCCCACGGCATATCATTAAAATGATGGTCGATATCATGCAGCCCACTCAAGAAGATACCGTATGTGATCCAGCCTGCGGCAGTGCCGGTTTTCTGGTAGCGACGGGTGAATATGTGCATGAGAAACACCCTGACTGGTTTAATGATCAAACCTTTAGAACCCATTACAACAATGCTATGTTCACAGGGCTAGAGTTTGATAGCACCATGTTACGCATCGGTGCCATGAACTTACAACTGCATGGCATTGAAAACCCAAACCTGATGGGGCGGGATGCCTTAAGTGAAGCCAATGCCGAACTGCGAGATCAATACAGCTTGATACTAGCCAATCCGCCGTTTAAAGGCTCACTGGATTATGACAGCGTTGAAAGCTCATTACTAAAAACCGTTAAAACCAAAAAGACCGAATTATTGTTTCTGGCCTTAATGCTACGCATGTTAAAAATCGGTGGTCGTTGTGCGGTGATTATTCCTGATGGTGTGCTGTTTGGTTCATCTAATGCGCATAAACAATTACGCGAAACTTTGCTCAGTAAACACAAATTGGAGGCAATTATCTCCATGCCTAGTGGCGTGTTTAAACCCTATGCGGGGGTGAGTACCGCTATTGTGGTTTTTACCAAGACCAATAACGGCGGTACGGATAAAGTCTGGTTTTATGATATGCAGGCTGATGGTTATAGTTTGGATGATAAACGTAGCCCCATTGCTACCAGTAATATACCGGACATTGTGAGCCGTTTTTCTCAGCGTGATTTAGAGCAAAATCGTGCGCGTACTGAAAAAAGCTTTTTAGTGCCACTGGCAGAGATTAAAGCTAATGACTGGGATTTGAGCATTAATCGCTATAAAGAAATTGTTTATGAAGAAGTCGGGTATGAGACACCGGCGAAGATTATTGCGGATATTGAGCGGTTGGATTTGGAAAGAGGGCAGGCTTTAAAGGTGTTGAAGGAGTTGTTGGGGTGATGCATTCGGTCGCAATAAAAGAAGTCTTTGAGTTTGTTAGAAATGGTCTTTCAATTAAACAAAGTGATACTGCTTCGGGTTTCCCAATAACTAGAATTGAAACAATTTGGAACTCAAGTATTGATGTTAACCGTTTTGGTTATGCCGATATTGAAGATGTTGAAAAATATAAGGATTACTTACTAGAATTTGGTGATATTTTAATGACTCATATTAATAGTCCCAAGCATTTAGGTAAGTGTGCGATTTATGAAGGTATTCCGGAGCAATTAATTCATGGAATGAATCTTTTGAATTTAAGGCCTAATAGAACGATATCATTTCCTAAATATCTTCAGTTTTATCTCAACTCAGACTATTTCAAGAATCAAGTAAAGAAAATTAGTAATCAATCTGTTAACCAAGCTAGTTTTTCATCAGGGAACTTAAAAAAGTTAAAAATCCCGCTCCCACCGCTACCAGAACAACAAAAGATTGCCAGTATATTAGATGCAGCGGACAACCTAAGACAAAAAGACCAACAACTGATTGAAAAATACACTGCCCTTAGCCAGTCTTTGTTTTTGGAGATGTTCGGTGATCCTTTGGCTAATCCTAATAATTGGCCAATAATATCTTTGGCTAACATAATAGAAGAAGGCCCGCAAAATGGTCTATATAAACCTAGTAGCGATTACGGAACAGGAACGCCAATTATTAGAATTGATTCTTTTCACAATAGCGTAGTTGAGTTAGATAAACTGAAGAGAGTTCGTGTCAACGATGGTGAGTTAAACAAGTTTGAAATATTTGAAGGTGATTTCGTTCTAAATCGAGTAAATAGCCCCAGTCATTTGGGTAAATGTGGGCTTGTTTCAGAAGTTAAAGAACGAATGGTGTTTGAATCAAATATGATGAGAATAAAGTTTAATAAAAGTATGGTTAATAACGCGTTTATGCTTTTAATGCTTTCCAGTCAACACGTAAAGCGTCAGATACTAAATTCTGCAAAAGATGCTGTAAATCAATCAAGCATAAATCAGAAAGATGTAAATAGTTTTGAGATTCCTTTGCCACCCATAGAATTACAAAATCAATTTGCTGAACGTATTCAATCCATCGAAGCCCAAAAACAACTAGCCCTTGTCAGCCTAGAAAAATCAGAAGCATTATTTAACACCCTGCTCCAACGAGCTTTTAAAGGCGAGTTAACCACTTAACAGCTTTATGTTATATTCTACGCACACTTAAACTATTACTAGAGTAAGCACATGCCCACCTTATCCGCTTATGGCGATGTCCACATACCTGACAATCTGATTCATGCGCTGGGTTTAAAACCAGGTACTGAATTGGCTTTTGAACGCCAAGGCGATGCAATCATCATGCGGCCTGTAAAAACAAATAAAGTCTCACAAGTTGACGCAGGTCCAAAAATCTTAAGTACTTATGAATAATTAATTTAACTAAGGCCTGGCATGTTTAGCGTATGATAGAGTAATTTTTAAATTATAAATGCTCTATATAAAACAGCTCACCTCGCAAGAAATTCTTACCTTAGAAGAGATGCATAAAAATCATCCCAGTCATTTAAGTAGAAATAGAGCTCATAGTGTTTTATTAAGCTATCGTGGT
>CAIMEB010000256.1 GCA_903839855.1 uncultured Methylococcaceae bacterium | reverse complement strand
CATTTTCTGAATTTAAGGAAGCTATTGACGATTGTCTCAACAAGGTGAAATCGACTTATAAGGATCAGGTGAAAACGCTTTTGAATCCAAAGTTTCAGCTTTTTACAAAATCCGCATCTATGCCCGCGTGAAGTATAGCATCATATTTTGGATCACCCTTACAGGCTTTCAGTCGATGTAATAACAGTTCTAAAACGGCACGTTCCTCATCCGTTTGCAAAGCAATATCGGCTTCCATCTCATCGTTTTCTTCTTGTAAAGTGCGGCCTTCGAGTAAAGAATTGGCAGTATTAATACCGGCGACGATGCTGGAACAAATACGTTGTTGCATCAGATTTTTCATAAAGCCGCCGCGTTTACCTAAGACCTTGCCGAACGCTATTGCCTCATTGTAAGCATCCCTAAAGTTTGAGTCGGTTCTTAATGCCAAGTGTTCAAACAAGGCATTAAACCCATGAATATCAGTGACTCGATTGGGGTCAGGATGCACATTAACCCCCACAGGTTTAAGTAATCCTGATTCTTCAAGCGTTGTGCGTTTGCGTAAGACAACATGACGAACGAAGGGGTTTTCTCGTTGAAAGAACGGGGCATTAGCGACTTTTCGTTCTAATTCCATTTCAAAATCTTGTCGAGTACCCGTATCTAAATCAGTGAGTCGATAGGACTCCGATGGTTTAGACGCCAGATTTAAGTCCTGTCTTATCGCACTGTATAAACGTCGAACGGGGTTATCGTGAGTGGAATTAACAGGTGGTAAAGGCGAGCGTAATAATTCCCATGCGATGTTTAAATCGGTGACGTCTTCTCCACCTGATAAGAGCGGTAATACTTCATCGGGTTTATGCCAGCGAGCAAAATTATTGCCTAAAACAAAGTTACCTTTACCTTGATGCAAGACACGCACCAAGTCCCATAAGTCTTCAGTGCTTGTTTGAATGGGGGTGGCGGTACCCAATAAAACATGGTCAGAGCGGGCGGCAATAGCCATTATGAAGGCCAGTAACTCATTTGGTTCACCCGCATTTTTGCCAAAGCCTTGTTTAGTTCGGGCTTTATGCGCCTCATCCAGGATAACCAAACTATAATTTAAACCGAGTAAATGTTGTTTTTCGGTAGAGTCACGCATCATCAAGCCAGTAGATACGATGCCGATGCGTAGCGGACAGACCGAAATATGCTCCGCTCCACAGGCAGAAATAGTCCGTTCGTTGACATCCAGCCAGACTTTTTTGGTCGTTTGCCAACGAGCAATGGGAATACCCAATTTATCGATTAACTCGGTTTGCCATTGTTCACAAAGTGTTGCCGGTGCAAAAATAATAATCGGTTTACGACGGCGTTTTTCTTTTTCAGTGAGTAAACATAACGCCAGAGCGGCGGTTGCCAGCGATAAGGTTTTACCCAAACCGACTTCATCAGCCAGTAACAGTCGGACTACACCGTAATTTTGGTAATGTTTTAAACATTCTGTGATAAAACTTTGTTGCCACGGTTGTAGTGATAAACCTTCACGGTATAAAGGTGACTCAATTAACGCAGCCGGCGCCAGATTATCATCCTCCGTTACCTGTTCTAAAGTCACTTCGTGACGATGACTTCGCCGACGAACTTCTTTGCAAATAGCGTCTGGGAGGGGTTTAGCCGCATTCCAAAGATAATCAAATTCTGCTTCTATCCAAGCGACACCTTCGGCAGAATCATCTTCCCACAAGATTTCATAATGCTGTTGCCAACCATTTTTGGTTTCATTCATTGAGCCGATAAAGCCAACTTTGCGACCGTCAGCCCGTTCAATAACACCGGCTTTTCCATGCAAAAAACCACAAAGGCTATCCGGTGCTACCCGAATGGTTTGGCCATGTTTAAGTAAGAACGCATCTAAACGTTGATAACGGGCACGATTTAATAAGGCTTCAACCTCAATTGAATTTGCATTCCAGCGTCCCAACATCTTGGCTTCTCTGCACTGTGCCACTTTAAGATCATCTGGATGAATATCGACATTACAGACGATTTTGACATCAGGAATCGTTTCTAGCCATTCATTAGCCACTTCAAATAAAGAACTGGTGAAATAACCGGCTATACGGCGATAGCTCTTGGCACCTTTAAGTTGCTCGGCTAAAAAGCTTTGATCGAGACGATGGGTTCTGGACGAGAATCGGCGTAGAGTCATAATATTAAAAGTTGAGTACCATTTAAGTTAGATAAGTTAGATTGGCGAAACGGGTCTATCGTTAATGATTGATGGATTTAATCTTTTATCTAGACAGCAACACTCATTATGACTAAAGCAGCATAGAATTGCAGATAAAAGTGTATGTAAAACTATGCGCACATTGGCAATGCTGAGGCGTTATTGAGTATTTCTGGCGGAGTTGGTGTTTTTCCAATGAGTACTGAGGATTTTTCGCGCGGTAGTTCATGTTTATCTTGCGGAACACGATGAAAAACGATGGGTAGGCCGGTGTTTCTATCGATACTTGATGTGCACCAGTCGATAATTTGGCTTTTTCTTTGTGGTATAGGGCGAATAACGCTCGTATGATCAAGTATTTCTCTTGATAGTCGAGGTGTTACGATCGATACTCCTGATGTTACTGACGATATACGAGGTGTAACAGTCGATTATTCAGCTTTTTCCGTGCGTTATAGGCTGACTACCGATAGGAAAACACGAAGGTCCACGCGATAAACGCTCACTACCGATAAGAATACGCGAAGGTCCACGCGATAAACCCTCAGTGCCGATAAGAATGTTCGAAGGTCCACGTGATAAACCCTCAGTACTGATAGGAGTGTTCGAAGGTCTACGTGATATACCCTCACTGCTGATTGGAATGTTCGAATGTCCACGTGATATAACCTAACTGCGGTTAGGAATACTTGATGACCCTCCCGATAGTATAGTTAGAGAGGCGCCGTCGAGTCATCAAACACCTTTAAAAACTGAGAAATACGCCTTGATTTATAATCCCCCCAAGGCATTAATCTTTGCTTCGGCCAAGTTACATAAAGAAATCTTTTGGCTCTGGTAAAAGCGACATATAAGTTGTTTTTTTCTTGAGTTAATTCGATACCACCTTTATTAACAGCCCGATAATCAGGAAAGGTTTCTTCATCCATACCCATTAAAAAAACAATATCAAACTCTTGGCCTTTCATGGTGTGAACTGTACTTAAAGTGATGCCATTGTGTTGTGTTAAAGAATGCGTTTTTCCCAAAGCCATATCATTCTTGAATTGATGAAGCGATTTATTGTCGGTTTTCTTTGCGTAATGACTCCAGTGTTTGAGTAATTCATCAATGTCATCAAAGATCATCTTTCGAGCGTTGTCGTCATCCATAGTGACTTTATTCTTAAATTGTTCAAATAGTTTCTTTAAGTTACTACCATCGTTATTTAACTGACAAGCAAGCTCTAATAGTTGTTTATCCAATCCAGGCTGAAGTTTTAAAGCGATGGCATTCAAGTCGTCTATCTTAGCGGTTGAGATTTTTAACGCTGTCAGTAGTCGTTCTTTATGTAATATGTCTAAAGGATTAATTCTTATGCGTAAGGACAAATCAAATAGCCTCATTAAATCTGATTCAAATTTAATAGCCCCAGGCGTCATCTTGTAATAACAAGGGATATTGTTTTCACCTAGTTTTGCTTCCAGTTTATTGAACACATATTTATGACGCGCAAGTACCGCTATTTTTTCGCGGCAAATATCACCTTCAATATCATCATGGTGTTTAGACGTAATCAGGGATTTTATTTTATCAATTATCCATTGGGCTTCTGAGTCATCATCGTTAAGTGCATGTATTTCAAATAAACCGGCTTTGACAGTATTTGAGGTATCTGTTGTTTCAGGAAGAAGTGTGTTGGCGGCTTTTAATACTAATGTTGATGAACGGTAATTTTCATTTAATACAAAAGTAGTTGCGTCGAAGTCATTTACAAACTTTTTGTCCATAAAGTCGGGTGAAGAACCTGTAAAATGAAAAATGGATTGGTGAGGATCGCCAACCATCATAATATTCTTGTGCTCGCCATTCGCGAGTGCCAGTAATAATTTATATTGCGAGTTATTTAAATCTTGGGCTTCATCAATGCAAATAGCGTGGAAACTTCTTCTATATAACGCGGCTATTTTGGGTTGAGTTATAAAAAGGTCATAGGTTAGTTTTAATAAATCATCAAAGTCAATGGCATTTTGAGAGCGTAATATATCCTGATAAGTTTGGTAGAGTAAGATGACATTAGGGTCGTTATTACACTTATAGAGATCATCATCAGCAATGAGTTCTCTTTTTACTTTGGCGATGAAATTTAATACTCGATAACGGAATTTTTGCTGATCTTGTGGGCTTTTGCTTCTGTATTCATCGGTATACGAAGGGGTTTGTTCGATAGCCTGTTCTACCAGTTCTAACCTATCCGCTTCTTCTTCAAAGATGTGAGGCATTTTAGACAAGCCAATCATACTACCGTGATTTTCTAGCACATGCTGACAAAAGCTATGAAAAGTCCCAATGAATAAACGACTTTCCACCTCAGAAATATCCGTGAGACGTGCGCTTATTTCTTCTCCCGCTTTATTAGTAAACGTGAGCGCTAGGATATTTTTTTTAGTTAGACCTAGAAGGTGTCGGATTCGCTCAGTTAATACCCGAGTTTTTCCTGAGCCTGCACTGGCTTTAACATAAATAGGGCCATCTTCTGCAAAAACGATTGCTTCTTGTTTGGGGGATAGATTTGCTCTAAGAGACATTAGCTTATCTCCTTGCTAGGCAATATTGTTTTTATTATTTCGAAAAGCTCAATAACCTTAGGGGGTAACGCTTTGCCACTGTTAATGATTTCTTCAGCGATTATTGGAGCAAATTGAGTTTTTTGTGATGTCATGCAATCGTATAGCGCAGCTTTAAATCCATCATCACCACTATAGTCTCGTAAAGTATCGGTATAAATATTTTGCTTGCAGGTACTACATGTTTTTGCTGTTTTGATACGATCTTTTTTAGTGCCATCCTTAGCTTTGATTTGATCTTCCAAATAAGTTTCTGATTGTAATTTCTTAAAGGCTAATTTTATTTCCTCAATGTATTCAGAATCTATCAAGTATTTTTCAAAATCACATTCATCATTTAAAAAGATGACCTTAGTTTCGCGTTCGATATCTACACTGTCATCTTTATAAAGTGTTTTTAATGTCTTATGTATGTCTTTTTTTACTTTTCCATTTTGATCGTGATCACTAAAAATAATCCAAGGTATGTTGAGTGCTTCAGCAAATCTAAGAAAAGTTAAATAATTGCCACAGCCATCGACACCAATAAAATCAATACCCATTTCAATGGAGCTTTTACCAAGGTAATGTTGAGCAAATATCGGTAGCACTTGCTCTTCTGTTTCGCCCTCACAAAATACCAGCAATTTAGAGAAAAATATCTCGCCTCTAGTGCTGATGACTTGCCTATTAATTTTTCTGAGGTTTTCTTTATGGTTTAAAAGCTCAGCGTCAAACTGTCCGCAACGAACCGTATCATCCTTATAAAAATTGCGTATCTGTTTTAAATCCGCTGCCGCTGCAATATAGGGTGAATGGGTAGAGATTATCTTTTGACCGGCGATTCCATTAATTTGTCCGTATAGTTTCTTTTGAGCATTAGGGTGTAAGTGGGCTTCTGGTTCTTCAATGGCCAAGATGGGGAAAAATGCAGAATCGTCGTTATCGGCGTTGTTATTTAACAATGAAATAAAAGATTTAAGGGTTAAAAGCGAAGACCAACTTCTTGTGCCCATGCCATGATATTCCATAGGAAGATCTGTATAATTAATGGAAAAACCTTTGCTCAAGTCGCGTATTTTTTTAGTAAACGGTGTAATATCTATTCCTTCGCTGTTGCTATCCATTGCTGTATCTAACTCTTTTAGCGTAGTTTTGATGTTGGATAAAATAGGGCTATTACTGACGGTAGTTTCATTGAGTGCTTTTATCTGCTCCTCTAGTTGTTGTACCACTTCTTTTGAATATTCAATCTTGGAAAGCATTTTGCCAAGATAGGAACTTTTAAGCTTGATATCGTCCAAAATATCCCGTTGAGCATCCATATAGAAAAAAGGAATTTCATCAAATCTAAATGACTGTTCTTTGCCACTTTCAGACTCAAACCAGTCTGTTGTATCGTCTGATTTAAAGTCAGGCCATGTTTGTAAAATAGATGGCTGCGTTTTGTAGCTGTTCTTTATTGAGTCGAAGGTGATGACCGTTCTCAACGGAACAAAAGAGTCACCCGAATCATTAGTTCGTATTCTATTTATAGTGAATAGATTTTCCCATTTCTCAGAAAACTCTGCTGTTTGATGATCGTCTTGATCCAATGGGATTAATAGCAAATCAATAGTGATTCTTTCTGCTTTTTCATTTCCTTGAATATAGAAATCGTCTTGGGATAAGAATTGTCTATTGCCCAGTGCCAATTGAAGAGCCTTAAGAAAGGATGTTTTACCCGAGTTATTCATGCCAGTGAGGACGGTTGTTTGTTCCAGCTCAACTTCGATATTTTTCAACCCCCTGAACCCAGCGATTCTGACAGACTTTATTAAAATACTCATTTTAATCCTAATGGGATGTTGAAAAAATAAACTGATTG
>CAIMEB010000255.1 GCA_903839855.1 uncultured Methylococcaceae bacterium | reverse complement strand
ATCGTTGCATTTTGATCTCAATGCTTTTTTCGTAACCTGTCATTCTTTGTCATTCGTCTGCAGTTAATTATTTGTAGTATCCTATCATTGCTTCAGTTTTATAATTCAAATTTCGGGAAGTTATTTTTTACAGTATCCTTAGTTGGCTGTCTGATTTCTTAGACTTATTTACTTTCACAGCAATCAAGAACAGACCAATTAACATCATCGCCCATTGTTCAATCTCCGGGATAGCAGCAACTGTGAGCGTAGTGTAAACTGAAGCCGTAGCTTTTGCAGCTATAGTATAGGCGACTTGAAGATCATATACTTGGCCTGATACTAGTGCGCTAAAGGTATACATTCCTGTAAGAGGATCAATAGTAAGTGCAATAGTTTTACCTGTAGTTACGTCAATAAGCGTAGGCGTCATTCCTGTTGAAAACAGGTTTGAATTCATAGTCGCCGAGAACAGAGGAGTGCTTGCAACTACAGAGAAAAAACTATTGGTTACACCCGTTCCTGTCAAGTTTCTAAATGTGGAATTAAAGCCGCCTTGATCCGCTAATAACCAAGCTGTAGCTGCAGTATTGGTTGTTGTACCTACCCCCCCATTAAAACTGTTTAGAGTTCCTGCTGAAGTTGCGTTAGCGTAAACTGTGGTTGAATTTGACGCCACAGCTGCAGCTGCAGCTGTATTAACAGCAAATGGCATTACCAAAGCAAGTGTTAAAAAAGCTAATAAACCTATTCTTTTCATATCCATGGACCTCAATATTTGAAAGTAAAATAATTAGCTCATAAAGACGAGAGTATAATATCTGTCAAAAACCTTCCCAACTAAATCATGTTCTAATATTATACCAACATTCCAAAACAAAACAAAATGAATTGTATTAAGCCAGCAATTCTCATTATGACCATCACCTACCCTGTTTCTGTTTTAGGTGGTCGAATAATTCGATTTTCCGGTTTACAAGACCAGCTTTCTAACATAAAGTTAATGAGGTGCTCCCAGTTGTCAAAGCAGAAGTATGTTGTAAGCGCCTTCATATCATCGAACAAACGTCTGCGCGAAGGCAATTTCTGTCGAAGCAGACAAAACGTGTCGTCCATTAGCAGCGGCTCTAATTTTACCCATCCCCATCTGTCCTTTGGACTCTTCGATCCAGGTTTCGCAAGTTGCGCGTTAACCGTATTTTTTGTGTGCTTGCCAAGGCGTAAGGGATTCTTTCGTGACATAGCAGAAATAATCATAGTAATCAATCGCCTCAACGATAGTCAAACGTACATTGTTCCCAGTCCGGTTGCCCCGCTAAACATAGGTTTCTACACAGCTTAAAGCAGGCAAAATGGTATTATGTTAGTAAGGTAACTCGCAATAAATAAAATACAGGAGTGCAATAGCTTCAGCTATTGCCTGTAAAAATAGCTAAAACTATTTTACTCCAACATAAATGGGGTTTTATTATTGCGAGTTACCTAACACAGTGAATAGAATAGCTTACCTGACTATGGCTATTTTATATTCTTTGTGAAACAATTAACTAACAAAACCATAATTAATAACCTTACAAAGATCTGTGCTCACCCAGTGGAGCTTGTGGCGTTTATTCAAAGACCGCAGATACAATTTATTTTCTATATCACCATTAGAACATAAACAAGCCGAGAGCGATAATGACTGTATATCTTAAACGAATAGATATCTTTATTTTAATAATTAGTTTATTGATATTTTCTTACAATATTCACTTTTTTATTGTCAATGGAGTTCTAGCTGACCTAGCCATCTACGAACGTGCTGCTGTCGCCTATTTGCAAAATAAAAATGCTTATAGGCCAGAAGTTGCTCAAAATTTATTTGTTTATAATCCTGTTATATTGCATTTATTTGCTTACTTAGAAAGGTTATTCGGATTTACTCACTGTATTGCTGCAATATATGCATTTACAACGATTTGGTTTGGCGTAGAGATTTATTTGTGCTTCCATAAGCTTCCTATCAAAAACGAATGCATTAAAAAAGCTACAAACTTAAATTTTTGTTTGATCCAGATATCTGCTCTGGCATTTGGCGGTATCGGTTTTTTATCATTTACTACCGGAAATATAACTTTATATACACATTTTTTATTGATTGCCTGCCTTTTAGGATTTTATAGAACGGATTGTATGCGGTACAAAATAATATTCTGCATATTGTTATTGTTCTTTTCTATTATAAAACCGTACTTTTTGGCATACTTAGCCATTATATTTTTAATCTTTAATAATAAAAGTCAGATTATCCTTGCGTTAACATTTATTATTGGCGCATTTGGAGCGACATGGCTTTCTTCTATGTATTTTTATGCACCAGAATATCAAGAATTTATTAATGCATTACATCAACAGATTCTAGTTTTCAATGATATTGGTTTTTCAATTTTTGCTGTGGCAATCAACGCACATTTGTCCGAGACTGTATCAATAATTATACATATTATTTTTTCTATAATTATGTTGTATGCATTCGCATTTTATTTGCCACGTTTTTTTTCTATCAAAACAGATTTATATGCTAGAACATTTCTTTTATATTTCTGTCTTTGCATAATAAACCCTAGAATGAAAGAATATGATTTATATCCAGCTATAATTTGTATTTTTATGTTTTTCCATCAAATTACGTTGAAAAATAAACCTATAATGCTCCTAGGCATTATAGTTTCAATCATACCTGAGCTTCTTGCAGTAATCTCTGAAGATTTTGTCATAAAATTACCTGCAATATTCACCAAGGCTCACCCTTGGCAATTATTAGGTTTAGTTATCATGTTCGGTGTTTTCGCCACCTATATTATGCAAGACAAGAATAAGGATTCACTGATAAAATCCTGCACTAGGCACTAGGCATTAATCAATAGCAAATCAAAAGACTTTTGGATACCTACCGGGTATTTATACCTATTTTCTTCTACCATAACAATCCAGTCATAGGCAACCCAAAACCCAGTAACCAACGCCCATATATCAGAATACCTACTACCCCTGTAAACATTAAAGTTGTTTTTATATCCTGACTAATGCTCGATAAGCCTTCATGATAAACGCCAAAAGTGATTGCAAAGTAAAATGGCACATCATTCATAGCTACGATAATAATTGCTCCCAATATCCCATAATACTTAAACCCAAGCGGTATACTAATTACAGTAAATAAAAATCGAAAAAAATTGCCAAAAGCTGCATAGTTAGGCTTTCCAATAGCAAAAAGAGCTTGCTCACTGGTTTGAGAAAGCATATTTGGCCATATCCCAATAGCCAGCAAAGGTAGCATCCAACTTGCCTGCTCATAACGCTTGTCATAAAGAAGCAAAATCAAAATATCACCAAAAGACACCAAGACCGCAAGCGCTAACGCCAGGATAATTAATATTTTTTTTCGACTATTAAGTAATTGTTTTCTAAATTCAAGGCGTGGCATATGCGCCAAACGGGATAAAGTCGGATATATGATTTTACCACTAAGACCTGAGACAATCTGTCTTGGCACATCTGACAGCGTTAAGGCAATAGAATAAACCCCCAACATTTCAAGTGAGAATATTTTAGCCAGTATCACCCGATCCGCCTGACCTGCTAAAAAAGTGAGTATGGTTGAAATAAAGATCCACTTTCCAAAATGAATGAGCTCTTGAGCCGCTGTTTTATCCCAGTGGAAGCGGTTGAGTTGCCCAGGTATTAAGAAATGACTCCAAATCATACTTATCAAGGCACCCGACAGAACACCTGCAACCAAAGCCCAAATTGATGGGCTTATCCATGCCCAAGTAATCATGATTGTTAAGGACATTAATTGTGTAATTAACTCCTGTATCACTAACCTTTTTAATGCTAAATTTCGATAGCTTGTATACAACGCGGTAGAATTAAACCCGCTAATTATTATAGATATTGCAATCACTGGAATTAACCAGATTAATTGAGGATTTTGGTAAAGCATAGAGGCTGGATAGGCAAGAACTGTAGCAATTATCCAGATACCAAAACCTCTTATAACCTGGATAGTCCATGCGGAATTAAGAAAGTCTGGATCATTACCACGCTTGCTTCGAATAATACTGGTGCCAATTCCAATATCTGAAAACAAACATAATCCCAAAAGAATAACATTGACCAAGGATATCAATCCGAAAAGGTCAGGAAATAACAGACGGGTCAAAATAAGATTACTGCCAAACCGTAAGGCTTGGCTTAAGCCATAATTTGCTACAGTCCAATAAGCGCCTTGTGTGGCAGTCTTTTTCAGAGCTTTTAGGTCAGGTTCACCCTCGTCTTGGTTTAAAGACTGAGTGCTGTTAGTTAACTTTTTAGTCACCGTATTAGTACCTATGGCAGGTTAATGGATTGTGAACACAATTATTTAATTTTTTTATTTAATTTTTTTTATTTTATTTAAAACATCTGCATGAAACGCACGCGCTATTTGCAGGGTTACTTCAGGAGTGAAATGCCCATCACTCACAAAATTTCTGGGATTCGTACTTGACGCAATGGTGTGCGTACTTAAGTAAGGAATATCCAATTGTTTAAGTTGAGATTCAAATGCCAAGGCAAGATGGTTCTTATATCCTTTATCCTGAATGAGCAAAACATAAGGAATTTGACCTTTTACCCTTACATCAGCTGCAAAGTCAGCAATAAGTGTATTCGCAATATCCAAAACCCCATCGGTATTTATAAATCCATTTGCATTCCAGTATCTTGCCGTAACATCATGCGCATGCTTTTGTCCAATACTGCGACGAATCATTCTTGCCAAGGCAGAATAATCAAAAATATCTTTTTCAAATATCCAGCTATTGTAAGTTGGAGATTTACTTCTAAGCATTTTGATATATACCTGCCACAATGAAGGATTGTCATAAAATGCAGTACGTAATTCTTCTATAGAATGGATAACGGGATCCTCCTCTGAGATATGCCCGTCATTCAATTTATAAATTGGGTAGGTATAAGGTGCTGCCCCTTCAAAATTGATGGTGGCAGTTGTCGGCGATGTCATGTAAATTAGCGAAGACGCTAAAATGCCTAGCACGACTACATCTGCCTGCTGATTCTTGGCATCTGCTTTGTAATAAGCATAAGAATGGGAAACCGTCGCTGCCGGCCCAGCTTTTAAGCGAAGCTCAAAACGAGGATCAACAACCTTTAGCGCCTCACAAATTTGATTGGTAAATGATTGTCCATAGGCAGCAATAAGAACACGATCATGACTAGATGCCATTTTAGGTTGATCATCCACTTCGTTTTCTAGTATCCAACCCGCATTGGCTACCATGGAGGTAGATTCTTTATCTCTGCCCACCATATACCTGATTTTCCCTTCAGCCGAACGACCATAATCAAAAAAACTTTGAAGCTTGCTGGGTTGAATCAGTGGTGATTTTGGCATTGCGAAAAAAATATTGAGCGAAATATCGATCAATATCAGCCAAACTAATGCCCATAGACTAGCGACAAAAACTCGTTGTCCAGTCAACATCGAAGTCGGGATATTATCAGACTCAGAATTGGAAATAGATGAATTGCTGACTGTCATTAGATAACCCCATTATAAAAGCAAATATTAGGAGAGCATATACGCCACCATGAATAACCGCTGGATAATATGTATAAAAATGTATATTTTGACGTTTGAATTGAAATATCTCGACAAAAATTAAGATAAAAATACCTAATAGAGAACTAAATGGCGGAATTTTCATATGTAATGACATATTGGAAAAATCACTTAATAAAATTTGAGTAAAGGAGCTGATTTGATCAAAAGATGTTGCTCTAAACAAAAGCCATCCATAACAGATAAACACAAAAAAGAACATCATCCTAGGCAAGCGCATTAATAATGTTCCACAAAACTCGGCTGGTTTGCGTCCAACAAATAATCTATGAATAATCAACATAGCACCTTGGTATCCACCCCAAAGTAAGAAATTCCAGGCAGCACCATGCCATAAACCACCCAGTACCATAGTTAGCATTAAATTTCTATAGACCTTAATTTCCGAGCCACGATTCCCGCCCAGGGGTATATATAAATAATCCCGGAGCCAGGATGACAAACTAATATGCCAGCGACGCCAGAACTCAGAAGGATTTAAAGAAAAATAAGGCTGATCAAAGTTTTTTAATAACTCAATACCAAACCAAAGAGATACACCACAGGCAATATCAGAGTAACCCGAAAAATCACAATAAATCTGTATTGCAAATGCCACCGTGGCGGTAACAATATCTAACCAACCGACATCACCACTGGCATTGTAAATTGAGAATACTGAACCCGCCAGTCCATCAGCAATCGCCATTTTTTTTACCAGCCCAAGCAGGATAAGGTAAGCGCCTTGACAGATATTTTCAAAATTTATGCGCCGCTCCCCCAGTATCCGTGGAATCAAATGCGATGCCCGCTCTATAGGCCCAGCAACTAAAGGCGGAAAATAAGATACAAATAGCGCAAAATCCCTTAAACGACTAACCGGTTGCATCTTACCCCAATAGACATCACAGACATAACTTAAGGTCTGAAATGTGTAAAAAGAAATACCAATCGGAAGGATGATATCCAAATGCATGCTAGGAGCATCAACACCTAAACTCTTTAAACAGCCTTCAGCCTCAGCAACAAAAAAATTATAATATTTAAAAACGCCTAACATGCCTAACTGACCCATCAGACTGCACCGTAAAAAGAAAATACGCTTTGTTTTTTCTTCCATGTGCTTAAGCACATAAGGATAAGCTATATTAGCAACGGCAACACCTAAACCCGAAAGACCCAATACGTTAAGTCCAAGGGAAGTGGGCGTTAATAACTGCTGCCAATCAATATTAATATTATTTAAATACGCGCCCTGAAAAACGACCGCATGCCAATCGGGCACCAGAAAAAATAATGCAAATCCAAGTAGATGACATGTCGGTGCAAGCCGTTGAGCCAACGTCATTCGTCCATTTGCTATCATCAACCCGGTACAAAAATCGAGTACTGTAGATAATGACACTAGATAAAGAAAACGTATGTCCCATACCCCATAAAAAGTATAGCCGGCAATCAGCAATACCCAATTTTGGTAACGTCTACCAAATAGATAGTAAAAGAGCAAAACAATGGGTAAAAAAATGGCAAACGAAAGAGAATTAAAAATCATTTAATCAATAAATCCTTTTGAGTGGCGAGTTTGTCTAGTTTATCTCTATAGAGTACAGATAACAAGATACTGAAGAAAACCCAATTATCTAAACTCGCAGAAGGCGTAGCTATACGAATAAAACCTACGTCACCATTGGCAATGGGTACCAGTCGAGACACCAGAGTGAGTTTGCGTGCGACTTTATTCGCCTTGGCGGGATATTCATTATTTCATGCACATTCCTTAAGCGATAGAAATCTCCCCTTTTGCTATCGCTTATGTTCCTTAAGCGATAGGAACCTTCCCTTTTCCTATCGCTTATGTTCCTTAAGCGATAGGAACCTCCCTTTTTCCTATCGCTTATGTTCCTTAAGCGACCGGAACCTCCCTTTTTCCTATCGCTTATGTTCCTTAAGCGACCGGAACCTCCCCTTTTCCTATCGCTTATGTTCCTTAAGCGACCGGAACTTCCCTTTTTCCTATCGCTTATGTTCCCTAAGCAACAGATGTTAATTCTCTTCCTGTTGGATTGAAATACAAGCTGAAATGACATCAAAAAATATCAATATAATTTACTTACTTTATATCAGAATACAGGTATGTGGTAATTCAATTCAGTTGTAACCCAAGCTAAACCTCAGTCTCGACTTATTATGCATTTTATAATTCTAACCATTGGCTTTCTAAGCTGATTACCATAATACGTGACCAAGGCGGATACTATTAATGGAATTAAAAACATCATCATATTCGATTGCAAAGTATGCGATATTTTATAAAAATCAGATAGTGCTGCAATACAGTGAATAATTGGGTAATGCACTGCGTAAATTGCAAAGGTTCCCAATGCAAGAACTCTATTCAGTCTATATAGCATTTTAGGCATACGATCATCACTAATCCGTTTAAAAATATTATAAGTCGCTAAAAAATTTAAAATAATCAATAAACTCAAAAAATAATAATCTAAAAAAAGACCAGAATGGCCTAGGCTATTTATAAATGTGTTTTGTTTTTCAAATACAAGATCAGTGAAATATGATGACATCAAGCCTTCACCACAATACGATTTATAGGTGATGTATAACAGTACTGAGAGTACAAATAATATTATCGATGTGATGAGTGAGAGGTGAGTTTTGGTTACATAATTATATAAATAATATCCACCAAGCCAAATTGGAAAGAGAATTAGAATTTTAGGGCCTGCGATTAAGCATAAAAGCATAAGCAACAGCTTTCGGTGTTTAACATTAAATCCAATCGCTACGAAAATGGCATAAAAAAACGCCTCATACCCTAAAGACCAAAATGGGCCATTTGAAAAAGCACCCACATCAAAAAACCACAACTGATTTAGAAGTAATAGATTAACGCCAAGTCTTGGAATAAAGTGAGAATCATTAAACCACCATGCTTCTTGATAATAATCAGGATTTATAGCCTGACCTATTTGATCACACATTAACGTAATTAACAAAGCCGGCCAAGCGATAGATAACAATCTAGAAATTCTAGCTGAAACATATTCGGTCAAAACAGACTCACGCCTTTTCACAACATCAGAAATAATAAAACCAGATAAAACGAAAAAAACCATTACGGCATCTGGACCAAGCCCAGGTAAATGAGTAGCACCAAAAATAGAACCAACCAAATATTCGTAATTTAAATGCCCCACAAAGACAATTAATGCTGCAAATAGTCTAACGAAATCAAGATAAGCGGAATTAAATTTGTTCATATTGATATTGGGCTTATAAAAGAGTAATGTTAGTTAGCTAACTAAACGTTATGGGGAGTCATCATGCATCAATTTTTGCACGGTTGATTCACGATTGGTACAGACCCTCTAACGAACAGTAACCCCAGTAGAACTTATTTTTTTCCAAAAAAAAGGGGCTTAAGTAGTTTTTGTAGATTTCTTTCTATAAAATAATAAAAAAAACAACCCGCAAGAAAGGTGCATATAAATAATGCAATGGTACCAGGCAAGGTATGTAAATATAACGCCAGATTAAATTTTTCAGCTAGCTTAAGTAAAAAACCCAACACGGTGTAATGAACCAAATAAATTGAATATGAAGCGTCTCCAAAAAATACTAATAATGATGGAATAGTGCTCTTCAAGTATAGAGATCCTAAAACTAAAAGAGCCGATGGGATACCTAATAGGGACATTCTATCAATATGATCAGCAATTGGACCCTCCTTTAAAACGGGCATAGCAATCAAAAGTACCAGCCCAGCCCAAAAAGCTAATGTCCCATATTTTAAATAGGGTGTTTTTTTGTAGAAAAAAGCGACCAGACAACCGAAATAAAATTCAATTATTAAGGGACTTAACAATGTATTTAATATTAGCGAATCAGTCTCAAAGGTTGAAAATTCAAAACCTAAAATAACCACGCTCCAAATAACAAAGAAAGCATGCATATATTTTGGACTTTTAAAATAAGTCAATGAAAATACAATATAAAAAATAACCTCATACGATAATGTCCATGCCACATGGACTATATATTTTTTTTGAGGCAATAATAACAATGAGCCGATAATATTACTTATTTCCAATCTGTATCCTGACTGTTCTGATGGCGCAACAACAGCCATTGCAATCATAAAAACCGTAAAAAAAATATAAATCGGATAAATTCGAAAAGCCCTTTTCTTTAAAAATTGCAGCGTAGTTTCTTGACCAAATTTTGAAGTGTGCAGGATGATGAAACCGCTTAGCACAAAGAAAATATCTACCCCTAACGAACCCGGTAAAAATAATTCATTTAACCAGGTGTAATCAAGTTTTGCAGTCAGAATTTGAGTTTCATGGTGTAAAATGACAGCAATTGCTGCAAATCCCCTAATCATTTGCAATGAATCAATTCTTGATGATAATTTTTTTAATTCCATAATATTCGCTAACATTAAAACTGTCGAAAAACCAAAAAACAAATAGAAGTTTATTATAAAAATTTGTTTAATTTAACCTAATGCTATCACTATGTTCGGCTATACCCATTCCTAGTCATCTTAACGTCATTTTTAACTTGTCTTTCAGTTATAATAACTTAATAATCTAATAAAGATAAATACAATAATGCATTTATGGCTCCTCAAAATAACAATCTACTTGAACATAAGGAGTTATTCCATGAGTTTTAATCCCCACACCCAAGAAAAAGTTTTTGATGTCTTTCATAGATTTTACGTCATAAACCTTCCAAGTCGTTCTGATCGGCGTCAGGCTGTATTATCTGACTTAGCCAGAGCAGGTATCCCAGCTAATGATCCTAAGCTTCGAATTTTCTCTGCTGTACGACCTATCGATAAGGGGGATTTTCCTAGTATCGGCGCTCGTGGATGTTATATGAGCCATCTGGGTGTCCTTCAAGCGGCTCTTTCTGAAGGCATTGAAAATGTACTCCTCATAGAAGATGACCTTGCGTTAGAGCCTGCCGCTTTGCGTCCACAACCCCAGTTAGTTGAGATGCTTCGTAATGGAGACTGGGATTTTGCTTACCTCGGCCATGTGAAAAACAGTGATACTCCCAATGGACAACCTACTTGGCAACTCACTGATCAACCGCTGGTATGCGCCCATTTAGTAGCCTTCAACAAAAGAATATTACCGGCTCTAGTAAACTATCTAGAAACCTGCCTAGAACGCCCAGAAGGTCATCCTGATGGTGGACCAATGCATGTAGATGGCGCCTACACCATGTTTCGGAAACAAAATCCAGAAACTAAAACACTCATTTGTATGCCGTCCTTGGGTAACCAGCGCAGTTCCCGTAGTGACATCTATAGCAATCGATGGTTCGACCGCCTCCCTATATTTCGCCAAGCGGTTGGGCTGACACGTAACATCATTAACCACATCCGAAGACTACATCGATTTAGCCGGCAATAAAACAACCGCTAATAAAAACATAGCGATATCATAGATCAGATGACACCATTCTGAGTTGAACCCCTGATTTCTAAATGACTTTCCTAAATTTAAATAAGCGAGCATCGATTGGCGTTTTAGTTTTGCTATTGCTGTTGCCTTGATCACCATCCCAAGTACTGGTTCTTAAATAAGCATCGGATAAGCCAGTAATGATAAAAAACATCGTGCAACTCTGTAACATCATAGCAACCGTTGCAGTAGCGATGAAGTACATTAAATAAATTGCCGCCAAAGTAAAAGCCAGTGAACTCCCTCTTGGCTCAGCGAAGGGTTGAGCCATTCCATGCCTAATCAGTCTTACCATCATCACAAAAATAATGCCTAATATTACAGAAACAGCGATGATGCCATGATTCAGATAGACCAGTAAAAAATTATTATCGATAGACTCTGCCCCTGGAACGTCGGGAAAATGCATCAAGCCCCAACCAAACCACAAGTGTTCAGCTGCAATCTCCATATATATTTCTATTAATTCATAACGATAACATGCGGTTTCTTGATTGGCATCCAGGGCATTTGCTCGACCAACTGATGCATAATTTAAGAAGGCTCCTAACGCAGGAATACCGACAGCTACCATTACTATTAGAACAACAGTCATAGCCAAACCGCGATTTTTAAAGCGCCCAATAATAACAAGAGCGGCTCCGATAATACCCGCTAACCATTGACCCTTGCCTAATGTTGAAAGCACCCCACCCAACATCATTAAGGTAAAAACTTGCGTAGGACTGAACCAAGGTACCCAAGCTAATTGTTTGATTTTAACTGGCCAAGCCTCTGACCATTGTAACCACCGCTGAAATCGATAACCTACGGCCATAATAACGCCATCCACCAAGCAATGCCCATAAGGCCCCGATGCTCGCGCCAAACCGAAACGAAAAGTGGTAATCCAGCCACTACCTTGCCCAGGAAAAAATCTAGCGAGTAGTAACTGCCACAAGTTAATACCCATTTTATTCTCGTATACGTTACATACAAAAACCACACATAAACACAACACAACGCTCTTGACAAAGTCGTATCGTAAATTAAAGGGTTCAACCAGACTTTTTGCAAAAATATAAGGGAAAAGCACTGAGGTCAATTCATTAAACATTAAGTTTTGCGCGTCTGAGTAACCTAGGGCCAAATACTGGGAGATAGAGACTGAAAGCGCATAAACGACAACCACAACATCTGTATAACTAAATCGATAACCTGGCGAACCCTTCATTATAAATACGGCAAACAGTGCCACTGAGGAAGCCTGACTAAAAGTTGGATCTGGAATCCCCGGCGTTACCGCTTGAAAATAATCAGGTAATAACAGTAAGATAGGCATATAAGCATATATAAAAGCTTTCTGCACTGACTGTCCTTGTGCAACGCGATAAGTCCATATTCCAGCCAAATATATGATGAACGATAACATCTGCTTAAGATCTAACTACTCGTGCAGGAATACCTACTGCTACCGCCCCTGCGGGTATGTTTTTGGTAACAACAGCGTTGGCACCGATAACAGCACCTTCCCCAATAGAAACCCCACCTAAAATAGTGACTCCACGCCCAATCCATGCATTTCGACCAATATGAATTGGCCTGCCAAGATGACCACTATGCCGCACTGAACTACCCGGTATCACACGATGATTAGCATCTCTCACACTGGAGTATTCACCCATCATTACCCCATCCTCCAGAATAATTTCAGCAAAAGCCACTAGATGCACGCCACGTGACAAAACCACATCATCGCCAATTTTAATGCGACCTTCCTCTTGTGTTTCCAAATAAAGATCACGGTATAAATACAGGTTTTCACCTAACTCTATTCGCCGCGTACCGTGCAGCTCCGGCATGCTTAATACGACTGCGGAAGGATGCAATGATCCACCCAGTGCGTTATTCAATCTGGCATTTGCCCATAATCGACGGAGAGCATCCAGTCGATTGATCACTAGTGCAAACGGACTTAATGCCTTAACAAGGATCTTCTTAATTACATAGCTCATTTGTATTCAATTAAACGTTGTTGTTGATTTCTGAACCTATGATACCAATAGCTTAACTGACCACAAGCAATCGGGATTTGCTGAAAGTGGGAATGTACGCCGTAAAGTATTAGAGTAAACCATTGAGAACGTTTCCAGCGTGCTTTATATGCAGAACGAAAAATCAAAAATAGGTAAGCTAAAACCAAACCGAAGCAAGGTAAAACAGTGCCAGTCATTGCGCTTAATAAAATCACACCCAACAACAGTGCTATCAATACAACCGCATGAATTGCATTTCGTTTGCATGCTTGAACCCAGAGAGGAAAGTCCGTTGCTTTCATGCGTTGAGAAACTTCAGCATAAGCATGTCCAGCGCGTAACGCGCGTTTCCAATAGGCATTAAAATGAGTCATTGCCAAATCGTGACGCGTCATCGGTTCATCGATATGGAGAATAACATAACCTTTGCTACGGATTCGTTGACATAATTCAGGTTCTTCTCCAGCGATTAAATCTTCACTAAAACCACCGACCTGCTCAAGAACACTTCGACGCATCAACGCATCTCCACCGCAAAACTCAGTAATTCCGGGTGGATAAATCCAATCCAAATCAAGTATGCGATTATAAAAAGAGTGTTCTGGATAAGCTTCACGCCTATGCCCCCACACTACTGCAACACTGGGATCATCGATTGCACATAAGGCTTTCCGTAAAAAATCTGGATGTAGCAAGGTATCACCATCTAGAAATAGTATGTTCGGCGCTGCAGCAGCACGCCACCCCGCATTTCGTCCAAAAGCTGCACAAGGTCGTACAGGTTGTAATCGAATCACTTTCGTACAAAAAGACTCAGCCAATTCAGGGCTACCATCGTGTGAATTAGAATCAACATAAATCAATTCTATTTCACCTCCTGGATCAACTGCTTCTTTTACTGACTTTAAACAAGCCATTAAACGCTGGCCTTCATTCCGTCCAATTACGACAACAGATACTAAATGTTTATTCATAATTTAATCGCCTCTTAAAACGAACTATAACAGCACTGCAATGAAAAATTAAGCTCATGAACACGACTAATCTAAATAATCTAATTGAACAATTGGAATAAATACGGTCACTGCTTATTAATTGTCATTTTTTTTAAAATATTTCCCAAAAAAATTAGTTTTCGCTTGCTTTAGTTTAGAATCGATCTTATTAACCGTTGAATAATAGCCACCCCCTTTAAACACTTCCAGTCGAGTTACCACGAACCCAATGGCTTCTGGATCTATACGCTCCAACAATTTTACCGCCCGTTTAATCTCACCTGGCTTATCCTGTTGAGCAGCTATCACTAATAACGTTATATCACTAATGCTAGCCAAAAACTCCACATCGGCAGAAAATAAAATAGCAGGAGCATCCAAAATAACAACCGAATAAATCTCGGCAATTTTTTCTAACACTTTTTGCAGTCGTTTATAATCAAAAAACAACTCCTCCGAAGATAAACCAATGGATATACGATCTGGATATTTATTATCCCCGGGACTAACAACTTTTAAAATATCAAAACCAGGCTCAAGAAGCAAATTCATAAATCCATAATCCGTGTTTGCACTGACATAACGCTTATCCGGTTTTAGCAGATTAACTTCAACAGCAACGGCTCGCACACCTATTTTGTAATAATCATTAACTAAATCCAAGACGAGTGAGGTTACCGCGCTATTCGGATTAACTGAAGTTAATACAATCAAATTACTCGATTTACCGGATCGCTTGTGCTCACGCTCTAAAGCCAAAGCTAATCTTCTCATCCTGTCAGCCATAGAAATTGGAGTCACACCGCTTTGATCAGAAGCCAATAATGCGGCTAATGGCTTATAACCCAGCAATTTTTCTACTTGACCCGCTGTTCTAATACGTTTATCCAACATATCAATAACAATCGGGACGATCAAACCTAAAGCAAAGCCCAGTCCCACCATTATAATAAGCAATTTCTTTTTACCGCCTTTAATCGGATACTCGGGCGACATAGCGGGTGTTTCCATACGAATGGTACTTGGCGCCTTAGATTCTAACTCAAAGAATCCAATCCGATTATCTATTGGCTCCAATTGGGCATAATAATACTTAATTTCCTGATTTAAGGTCACCGCTTCGTTATAATACTTGGCAAATTCCATAGCATCTTTTTTCTGCTGAGCGATTTGATCGAATAAGTCTTTTTCAATTTTTTTAGTTAACGTCACCTTAGAACGACGCTCCTCGATAAGCATGTGCCTTACGTCTTTATTTAGCTTTTCAGTCGCTTCGTCAACCTCCTTTTCAACATCTTGCAACTGCCTTTTTATTTGAGCATATCCTGGGTGCCTAGTATCTAACCCACTAATCGCCCCGATCAATTCACTCCGACGCATATTCGTATGTTCTTTTAAGCTACCTAGCCCGGCATCTTTATAAAGAATATCTGCAACAATTGCATCAAGCGCAGTGGTAGCACCAGGATCTTTAGGATTTTCAAACAAGAGCAAATTTGCTTCTGCCTCCATTCTATTGCGTTGCGCCACCGAATAAGACTGTTGGGTATCCGTTATTAATGCATCGTAAGGGTTAACAACACCCTCAACAAATGTGGTAACACTAGTGATCTTGGAAATTTCTTCCAAGCGTTTTTTTCTGACAGAAATAAAGCCCTCAAATTTATCTTTTTGCTGATATAACAAGTTAGCACGATCTTTAGACGCATAAATAGCACTGTCATCACGAACACTTTCGATATAACTTTCCGCCACAGTATTAACTATAGTTTCCAATCCTTCAGCAACATCACTCTCCAGAGTGACTGAAACCAGGTAAATATCCGCCACCCGTTTAATAACCAAAGCCACTTGCAATCTCTCGGCTGCATGACGCTCAGATTCCTTAGGCAATTGCCATGGAATATGCTTTTCACGCAACTTTTTTAAAACAATCAACAGAATATCATATCGATTAATGGTCGCTATTTGCTGAGAAACAAACTCACCATATTGGGTTGAAGAACTAAAATCTCGCTCAAAATTCATCTGCAAGATGTTAGGAACATGAGGAGCGATATAGATTGTTGCAGTAGCAGAATAAGTGTACTTCCCTTTAAGAAGTGCTAATGGAACACCTAACAATGAAAATACAATAAAAAGGCTAACAGCTACTTTAAAATGCTTCCGAAGACTAACCAGCGGCATAAGCGCACCAGTTGCAACAGACTCATCAGCTAGTGGTGAAATATTCGTTCCCGACATAAGTTATGGCATTGCGCTAAGTTGACCAATTGACATTATTGTACTAAATGGATTGATCTGCTGCATAATATAGGAAACTTTACTCACGGAATGACGGGGAACATAAATAATATCACCTTCATTGATGGCGACATTGAGCTCTTTCTGTGGAGCTAATATTTTCGCCATGTCAATGACTAAATGGACGTTTTCACTGGGGCGAATCAAATGAACTTCTTCAGTATTACCGTCTCTAGTAATCCCACCTGCCTGGCCTATAGCATCGATAAAGGACATTTGCGGCGACATAGTTTTTACACCAGGTATATTGACTGCTCCGAGGACAAAAACAGCCGTATCTGATGAATCGGGAATATAAATCACGTCATTCCGTTGCAAAGGGATATTTAAACTGGTGTCCCCAGTTAATAGATGCCCTAAGTCAACCCACAATATGGTGTCTTTGCGGATAATCGCGCAGCGCGTCAATACTTGATCTTTCCGCATCAACGGCATCCCGCCCGCCTGAGCTATAATATCCATCAAATAGGGGGCCGAATTGAACAATATTTCGCCAGGATGTTCAACGCGACCTATAATGATAATCCGATTTGACTTATAGCGCTCTACTCGTACCGTGGTAAATACATTTGCATAATACGATGATAATGCTTTGGTTACCGCTTCAGCAGTCTGTTCACGCGTCAGGTTTCTGACCAATAGCGAACCCACTACTGACAACGAGATACGCCCATCAGGTCCAATGGTCTGAACACCTGATAACTCAGGCCTTCCTATAACCTCTATGTTAACATCATCACCGTCATACAATAGATAATCATCAACTTTTTTTGTTTCTTCCACAAATTCTTTAATTGCAGTTGGAGTAGAATAGCGTTTGGATCTATCAGGAACTTCAAATGCTTTGATCGCATTTGGCGAAGCAGGAGGCACAACTTCCCAAGCACCACAGGCATACAACAAGAAAAGACAGGGTAAAATAACTAAAGGCAAAACAATAAACAATCTGTATAGGCTTTTATTCATTGTAATTTTTGATTCATATGGAACAACTCTATTTCTAAAAACAGAACATTATTTTTAGTCCAATCTAGAAAATTATTTAATTTAGAGCTTATAAACCCACTTTTCGCCATTAACTATAACTAATTGCTATTAATGGATAATATTTTGATTTTAGCAGGATTATTCAAAGTCAAACGCCTTAAAATTCAATAAAGTACGCTCCCAAAGAGCGAATAATCGGTATAAACTCAGGATAGACTTATTTTTTATACTTCAGTTCAAATTTCGTAAATATTAATCCCCAGTTATATTTGAGATATTATCCAGCTATTATTTGTTTGTTTGTTTGTTTTAATAGCAATACTTGTAACTTCTAGCTTTACACTCTCGGATCATTTTTTTAGCTTCTTTAAGCTGTTGTTTGCTCATTTGCTTTGCTAAATCATCTCGATGCTCTGCAGCATCTAACTCTCCTTGAGCAGCAGCAAAATACTTCCACACATAAGCTCGCATATTGTTTTGAGAAACACCTTCACCCACATCGTACATATAGCCAAGGTTATTTTGAGCCTTGGGATAACCTTGCATTGCGGCTAACTGCGTCCACTTAAATGCTTTTCTATCATCTTCTGGAACGCCCTTACCGAATTGATACATAATAGCTAAAGAATATTGAGCTTTTGGATCGCCTTGTTTAGCTTTTTTCAAAACAGCTTTATAATCCGCACAGGCGTAGTTTGAAAAAAATAAAACCACAAAAAACAGTATCGCTTTGGATATTTTCATTGTCATGACAGGTTAAATTATTATCATCAGAACTATACTCCTAATCAATTAAGAGTATATAAAACTATGAGACACGCCCCAGTAGATGTCTAAGAGTAATAATCAATGGTTACTTAACCAAGCTTAATAATACCCCGGCTGCAACAGCTGAACCAATAACACCGGCCACATTAGGCCCCATTGCATGCATTAAAAGAAAATTATGAGGATTGCTTTCTAGACCTAATTTATTTGCAACCCTTGCGGCCATAGGTACAGCAGAAACACCAGCAGCTCCAATCAAAGGATTGATAGGTGTATCACTGAATCGGTTCATAATTTTCGCCATAATAACCCCCGAAGCAGTTCCTATAGCAAAAGCAATTGCCCCCAGCGCTAAAATACCAAGCGTTTGAAATTGTAAGAAAGCATGTGCACTCAACTTTGAGCCAACAGACAAGCCCAAGAAAATAGTCACTATATTGATCAATTCATTTTGTGCCGTTTGACTCAAGCGCTCAACAACACCACACGCATTCATCAAATTACCCAGGGCAAACATCCCAATCAGAGGAGTCGCTGAAGGCAATAACAAAACAGACAAAACGAGCAACATCAATGGAAATACAATTTTTTCAGTTCTGCTGACCACACGCATTTGTTGCATTTCAATTTTGCGCTCATCTTCCGTCGTTAAGGCACGCATGATAGGTGGCTGAATTAAAGGAACCAGTGCCATATAAGAATAGGCCGCAACTGCAATCGCACCCAACAGATCAGGCGCTAATTTTGAAGCCACGTAAATAGCCGTAGGTCCATCTGCCCCACCGATAATGCCAATCGCCGCCGCGTCTCTTAAACTAAACTCCAAACCGGGAATCGCATTAAGAGCCAACGCACCTAACAACGATGCAAAAATACCGAATTGTGCAGCTGCTCCTAATAACATGGTTTTTGGGTTTGCCAACATAGGACCAAAATCAGTCATTGCACCCACGCCCATAAAAATGAGCAACGGAAAGATACCCAACTTAATACCGAAATATAAGTAATATAAAATCCCACCTTCTTCGGCAATACCTGCCACAGGAATATTACTTAAAATCGCACCAAAACCAATAGGTAATAATAGCAAAGGTTCAAAACCTTTTTTAATAGCCAGAAACAGTAATAAAAACCCAACCAGCATCATAAATACTTGACCGCTAGTAAAGTTATATAGGCCTGTACTTTGCCAGAGTGATAGCAGATTTTCCATAAAATGTCTCTTGATAAGCTAAGTTGCTATAAGGTAACTAAAGCATTACCGCCTGCTACTGCACCACCTTCTTTGATATGGACAGCACTGACAGTACCCGCGAATTTAGATCGTACTTCGGTTTCCATTTTCATGGCTTCCATAATAACAACTACTTCACCCTCTTCAACAACGCTACCCACCTCAACAAGAATTTTTAGTATGTTACCCGCCATAGGTGCATATACGCTAGAACCAGAACTTTCTATCACTGGCTGTGTGCTTGTTTCAGTGACGACAGGCTGAATTTTTAACGCGGCACCCACTGGACCTACGGTTACATTGAAATTTCTACCATCAACATTAACGGTATAGGCTCCTATACTACCCTCGCCTACAGCGACTGTTGTTTTAGGCACTTCGACATTTGTAATCACTGGCGCTTGATCAGGCGCTGATTCAAAAGCCGCTGGATTTCCTCGGTTGACCAAAAACTTCCAGCCAACTTGAGCGAACATACCATTGATTAAGGCATCCTCTTCAATATTTTTAGCGAGCGTTACACCTTCTGCTTTCGCTTTTTCTTGCACTTCAGCAATCAATTTATCCATTTCTGGCAAAATTAAATCTGCCGGCCTACAAGTTATGGGATCAGCACCCGCTAACACTCTATCTTGCAGTTCTTTATTGACCGGTGCAGGCGTAGCGCCATATTCACCTTTTAAAACACCCGCAGTTTCTTTGGTAATGGTTTTATACCGCTCACCTGTCATTACATTCATAACCGCTTGCGTACCGACAATTTGCGAAGTGGGTGTGACCAAGGGAATAAAGCCTAAGTCTTCACGCACTCTGGGTATTTCACGTAACACATCATCAAATTTATCAGTAGCGCCTTGTTCTTTTAACTGGCTTTCCATGTTCGTCAACATGCCACCAGGGACTTGAGAAATCAAAATACGACCATCAACACCTTTTAGGCTTCCTTCATATTGCGCATATTTTTTGCGGATATCTCTAAAATAGTGCGCGATATCTTCTAATTTGACTAAGTCTAAACCGGTCTCTCTATCTGTACCTTCAAGGCTTGCAACGATTGCCTCTGTCGCACTATGACCATACGTCATACTCATCGATGAAATAGCCGTATCGACATTATCAATACCGGCTTCTGCGGCTTTAATCAGAGTAGCAACACTTAAACCGGTTGTAGCATGACAATGTAAATGGATAGGAATTTTAGTACTTTTTTTCAAGCGACTCACTAACTCGAAAGCATCATAGGGTTTGAGTAATCCCGCCATATCTTTAATACAGATAGAGTGCGCACCCATATCTTCAATCTGTTTACCCAAGTCAACCCATACATCAATGGTATGAACAGCACTCGTGGTATATGAGATAGTGCCTTGTGCATGCGCATTGGTATTAAGTACGGCTTTAACTGCATGCTCTATGTTTCTCATATCATTCATCGCATCAAAGATACGAAAAACATCTATACCGTTAACGGCACAGCGTTCAACAAACTTATCAACCACATCGTCTGCGTAATGCCGATAACCTAAAATATTTTGGCCTCTAAGCAACATTTGCTGTGGCGTTTTAGGCATTGCAGCTTTAAGAGTTCGCAGTCTTTCCCAAGGGTCTTCACCTAAATACCGGATACACGCATCAAATGTTGCTCCTCCCCATGATTCAATAGACCAATAACCAATCTGGTCAAGTTTCTCACAGATAGGCAGCATATCTGCTATGCGCAGGCGAGTGGCTAAGATAGATTGATGAGCATCTCTTAAGACTACTTCAGTGATAGCTAGGGGCTTTTTTTTATCTTTGGCCATTCTAAATATTTCTCCAAGAATCTTGTAGGTTCAAAATTGTCGAGCTTTTGAGTCGTTTATAGCACATAAAACGATTTAGGTCAGTACAAAGCAACTGACATACATTGAATTGAATTGAATTGAATTGATTTTATTTATGCAGCCTCCGATGTTGATGAACCGCTGCTGTTATAGCAGCAATAACACTTTTATCAATACCGGTCGCTAGAGAAGCTGACATTCCTGACGCCGGAACATCAGGAAAAAATCGCTGAACTATTGTAGACATAATATTGACCGCATACACCAACATCGTCAAAAATAGAAACACAATCCCC
Organism: uncultured Methylococcaceae bacterium; assembly: GCA_903839855.1. Classification (GTDB taxonomy): domain Bacteria; phylum Pseudomonadota; class Gammaproteobacteria; order Methylococcales; family Methylomonadaceae; genus Methylobacter_C. Next base: position 21,632 of record CAIMEB010000255.1, on the reverse strand, counting down.
ATCCCTGCAAACATTAATTCAACCCCGTTACTCATCATTTCTGCCATATCGTTAAACCTTGAGTTAAAACTCTGTGTATCCCTATATAAGACAAGCCACAAAAAAATGGGCAACCTCTATTGAAGACTTTATTCAATAGCCGATGTGAATTTACTATAAAAGCCTTCTGTATACAACCTCATATCGTTATTTACAGCACTTTAAGTAATTTATAACGCCGCTAACGCACTCTCATAATCAGGTTCATGCGCTAACTCTTCCACTAATTGAGTATAAATAACTGTATCCTGTTCATCAATGATGACAATGGCTCTAGCCGTTAAACCGGCAAGAAATGTATTAACCAGCTTGACCCCATAAACGTCAGCAAAATCAGAACGAAAAGTGGATAGGGCCGTCACATGTTTTAAGCCTTCCACTTCACAAAAACGACATTGGGCAAATGGTAAATCAGCAGAAACAACCAAGACAACTGTGTTATACAAATGCGCCGCTTTTTCATTAAAAATGCGCGTCGATGTTGCGCAAGTCGGTGTATCTAAACTGGGTACAATATTCAGTACCTTTCTTTTACCTGCAAAAGAAGCCAGATTAACATCAGCCAACTTACTGTTAACCAGAGAAAAGTCAGGCGCTTTACTGCCAACAATGGGTAACTCGCCTGAGGTATGTAAGGGTTTACCTTGAAATGAAATAGTTGCCATAAATGTCTCAATAAAAATTAAAAGCAAAATTTTCGTAATAAAAAGATAAACTTTTTAATACATCAGTCACTTCATTCTTTTTTAGTCTTAGCTCGTTTCTGCAAGCGTTCACGTTTCTGTACTTGCCATTCGGTGAGCTTCTTTTTTTGCCCGTGAAACGGATTTACAGGAGACCTGAATTCTAATTTTATCGGCGTTCCAGATAATTTAAGCTTCTCACGAAAATAATTCATCAAATAACGCTTATATGAGATCGGAAGAGCATCTGTTTGTACCCCATGTATCACGACAATCGGAGGATTGCGCCCGCCTTGATGAGCGTATTTTAATTTAATACGACGAGTATTAACGATAGGGGGTTGATGCGCAACAGTGGCTTCTTTAAGGATTCTGGTCAACACTGGCGTTGACATATCCAGCATGGCAGAGTCATATAATTTATGAACCACATCAAACAACTTACCTACCCCACTACCATGTAAAGCAGAGATAGGGTGTTTTTCAGCAAAATCCAGGAACGATAACTTAACTTCTATTTGACGTTTAACCGTTTCTTTTTGTTCAGTGTTCAGACCATCCCACTTATTTAAACCGATAATCAATGCCCGACCGGCCTCTAAGACTAATCCTAATAAATGCGCATCCTGATCAGCAATACCTTCCCTTGCATCGATCATATAAATAACAACATTGGCCTGTTCAATCGCTTGTAACGATTTAATGACACTAAACTTTTCAATCGTTTCTGCAACTCTGGAGCGGCGACGCATACCCGCCGTATCAATTAAGGTGAATTGCTTGCCATTTCGCTCGAAAGGAATATAGATACTATCACGCGTCGTACCGGGCTCATCAAATACAATAACGCGCTCTTCACCCAGCAATCGATTAACTAAGGTTGACTTACCTACATTAGGCCGACCCACGACAGCGATGGCAATACCTCTTCGAATATCATCCTCAACCACACCCTCTGCTTTAATAGGTAATAATTGGTCAACTCTGAGCAGTAATTCTGGGATGCCGCGACCATGAGAGGCAGCAATTTGAACAGGCTCACCGAGAGCCAAAGAATAAAAATCTGATGCAGCAATAGTCGCATCAATACCGTCCACTTTATTCGTCACTAAGAGAATCGGCTTATCCAGTTTCCTAAGTGAATCAGCAATCACTTTATCTGAGGCACTCAAGCCTTCTCGTGCATCCACGATAAACAAAACCACATCGGCTTCTTGTAAGGCAATTTGCACCTGTTTTCTGGCAAAACTTTCAATACCTTCTGCATCATCGGCTATTCCGCCCGTATCAACCACTAAACAGGGGCGAATACCATGCTTTACACGCCCATACTGCCTGTCTCTGGTTAAGCCAGGAAAATCAGCAACTAAAGCATCTCTACTTCGAGTTAAATAATTAAACAATGTAGATTTACCCACATTAGGACGCCCAACGAGAGCTATTACAGGTAACATATTTTTAATGTGCTCGAGTTTTTAAGGCGGCAAGCGTGCCATCTTTTGCATAAACATAAACAATATCATTAACGATGACGGGCTTAGCATCGATTGCACTATCCGCAATTTTGATACGTCCTAACTGCCTACCATCACTCGTAGATAACCAATGCACGTAACCTTCAAAATCTCCGACAACAATATAATCTTCATAAACAGCAGGCGCTGTCAACTTCCTTTGGTGCAAGTCTTTTTGCTTCCATAACGAAGCGCCTGTTCGCTGCTCCAGTTGCCAGACATCGTCACTTGTATCAGATAAATATAAATAACGATAATCATGAGCTAATCCGGTATAAGATGATATGCCTTCGTTACGCCAGAGCACATCACCATCGGACTCGGATATAGCGGCAACGCCACCATGATAACTGGCAATATAAATTATCCCTGAAACATCAATGGGGTCGACGTCAAGATCAACTAAACGCTCAACTTCAGAGCGTCCTTTGGGTATCGCTATACTTGTTTCCCAACCATATTTACCATCGGTTAAACGTAGCGCCATTAATTTGCCGTTATCATAACCTTCAATAATATTTTCTTCCGCTATCAAAGGAGAGCCGATACCTCGGACACTTAACGCAGGAGCGTTATTCTCGTAATTCCAAAGCTTAGCGCCGGTTTTTTCATTTAATGCAATCAGTTCACCATCAGTTGTCCTTACAACGACTATACCGTTAGAAACAACCGGGACTGACAATACCTCACTTGACACTTTTGAGCGCCAGAGTTGTACGCCGTTTTCACTATTTAAAGCAACAACATCAGCATCACTAGAACCTAAAATAACTGTATTAACGCCTATGCCGGGGCCTGAAGAGAAATGAATATCTGTTTCAACTTCCCAGACAATCCTCCCCGTCATCAGATCTCTTGCCTGCACCAAGCCCTTTCTATCGGCCACCAGCAGTTTACCAAAGGCACTGACCGGGATTAGCTTCAAAGATTGCTCATCTGAACCAACACCAACTGACTCGCTCCAAAGCTCTTCAATTTTTATTTCAGGGGGATATTCAACTAAAACAGCAGGAGGATCAGAGTTATCCTCGCCACCTTTAAAATAATTGGTTATACCATCAACAGTCTCATTAACTGTATCTAAAGCAGCACAGCCTGTTAGAGTTAGAGTTAAAACTAAAAAAAAACCGATAAGCCTAGAGAGTCGCATTATTTTCCAGTCTCAGTAGTTGGAACAACTATTTTTTCCGGGGCAGTTAAATCATCTATTTTAATTTGTAACAAAGGCGACCGATAACCGCTTTCTATTGCTTTCTGGTAAGAACTTCTCGCCTGATCCAGGCGATCCAGCGCAACATATAAATCACCGACCAACTCATCATAATTACCCGAAAAACTGGCTAATGTAGCCGGATCAACACTATTAATCAGCTCCAGGCCTTTCTCATATTCACCACTTGCGAGCATGAGTCTAACCAATCGAATTTTTGCAATGTTACTCAATTCATTATTTGAACTGGCTGCAACATTCGTAAGAATAGACTTTGCACTGGCAAGATCGCCTTGATCTACTTTTGATTTTGCCAATAAAAGCTGACTATAAATTGCATACTCTGTCTTAGGGTATTCGCTTTTTATACGCTCGGCTAATTTATCCACACCCTCTTTCTTGTTTGTCTCAATCGCTTGAACCAGTTCACCGTACAGAGCAGACGCCTGTTCCGCCTGAGCATTCTTGTGCTCTCTCCAGTAATTCCAACCCAAGATAATAGCAACTCCTAAAATCGCGCCTATAATGGTAGACTGCCCGTTTTCTTTCCACCATCGCTTAACGGCCTCAAGTTGCTGTTCTTCTGTCTCGTAAATTTCCACTTGCTTTCTCTGTGTTATATTTAAATAAAGGTAATCTAGGTAAAACTATATCGCTAACATCAGTTAGATTGGGACATATAATCTTGTAAAAACGAAATGACCTGCTGTTGCGAAAGCGTTTGTTGACCTTGATCATTACGTAACGACTTAAGACTCAACTCGCCACGACTCACTTCATCATCACCCAAAATAAGGGCATAGTCAGCACCACTTTTATCGGCTTTTTTAAATTGACTTTTAAAACTACCGCCGCCGCAATTGATCTGTAATTTTAAACCAGATACCTGATCCCTAATCGCTTCTGCGAAACGTAAGCCTTCACGTTCTGCAGCATCACCGACACGAATCATAAAGACATCAACCGCTCGTGTTAATGGCACATGTTCAGAGACCTCTATGAGAGCCAATAAACGCTCAATCCCCATGGCAAAGCCTACTGCAAAATTGGCTTTACCTCCTAATTGTTCCACTAAACTATCATAACGCCCACCCGCACAAACAGTTCCTTGTGACCCCAATTCATCAGTCACCCACTCAAACACTGTTTTACTGTAATAATCCAGACCACGCACTAAACGTGTCGCTATCTCATAGCTAATGCCAAGATCATCTAAAATAGCGGTTAACGTCTTAAAATGCGCCAAGCTATCGGAACCCAAATAATCCATTAATGCAGGTGCGTTAGCAACCAACGTTTGCATCGCCGGATTTTTAGTATCCAATATTCTCAAGGGATTAGTTTCTAAACGACGCAAACTATCCTCATCTAACAAATCTAAATGACCTCGAAAATAATCGACTAACACCGACCTATAAACCAATCTTTCTTCAATCGTACCTAAAGAATTCAACTGTAAACGCACTTTATCCCGAATACCTAACTTTTTCCACAATCGATCCATGAGAATAATCAGTTCAGCATCAATATCAGGCCCAGACATGCCATAGGTTTCAACGCCTAATTGAATAAACTGACGATAACGCCCCTTTTGGGGACGCTCATGTCGATACATGGGACCGTAATACCAGAGGCGATGCATCTGATTATGTAATAAACCATGTTCCAGGCAGGCCCTAAGACAACCCGCCGTACCTTCAGGACGCAACGTTAATGAATCACCATTACGATCCTCAAAAGTATACATTTCTTTTTCAACGATATCCGTTACTTCACCGATAGAACGTTTAAAAAGCTCGGTTTTTTCAACGATGGGTAAACGAATCTCACTGTATCCATAAGTACCCAGCACGTCTCTAAGTATCTGCTCGACATACTGCCAAAGTGGAGATTGACCTGGAAGCACATCATGCATGCCTCGAATCGCTTGTATATTATTTGCCATATTGTTTAGATTGTGCCTTTATTGTAGAACGGGCTTGAGTTGTTTTGCTTCATTGGATAACGGAAATTTTTCTAGTAATAATTGCCGATATTGATCTGCATTTGCAGAATTACCCAACGCCATCTCGGTTTGTAATGCAATCCATAAGACGCCCGAAGTATAAACATCCACCATTAAGTACCGCTTTAAATAGGTCTTAGCTTCCAAATAGGTCTTATTCTGGAAACTGATTTTTTGCATTTCTAATAATGCGGGGGCGTAATCTAAATTAAGCATCAACGCCTTATCAAAATAAGCCTGAGCATCTTGATTGCGTTTCATCGCTAATTGGCATCGCCCCGCATTGGTTAAGGCTATCCATTGCTTATCATTTAACTGTGTTGAGTTCGCTAAAATCAACAACGCCAAGCCTTGTTCATAATGACCTTGATCACAGAGAAAACGACCAAAGTTGTTTTGTACACTCCAATCGTCAGGAGATAACTCTAAAGCCTTTTTATAGTGCTCACTGGCCTGTTGATAATCCTTTAATTTTTCATATAAAAAGGCATAAGCATTATGCACCTGGGTATTATCTGGATCTTTTGTTAAGGCTATTTGTAAGTTTTCTCTCGCTATTTCAAGCTTGTTTAAATCCATATAACGAACACCCAACTGCAAATACAGATTACTCAATTCTTCTTTATCAGCGCTTCCACTGGTTAATGAAGCACAAGAAATTAAAACACCCGCAAAGAAACAGCCAACACTCAAACGACTCAAATGACTCAATAACTTTTCAGCATCAAGCTGCACTCTCTGAGCCTACTAATTTTAACTTAAGATGTCGACGACTCTTATCGTCAACCTGACCCACTAGTTGCCCACATGCCGCATCGATATCCTCTCCACGGGTTTTTCTAACCGTTGTCACTATCCCAGCATCGTTCAAAAACATCTTGAAACGATTTATCGCTTCCTTGCTTGAACAACGATAAGCGTTATTAGGAAACGGATTAAAAGGGATTAAGTTTAATTTTGCCGGCACCGTTTTTAATAGCTTAACTAACCCTCGGGCATCCTCCATAGAATCATTGATTCCATCCAGCATGACATACTCAAAAGTAACGGTTCGTCGTGGCGCTATCTTGGCATTATCACGGCAGGCTTCCATTAACTCCTTTAATGGATATTTTTTATTAATGGGTACCAACTCATCCCTTAAATCGTCTCTTACCGCGTGCAAGGAAACCGCAAGACTGACATCACACACTTCGGTTAATCGATACATTGCAGGGACAACACCCGAAGTACTAATGGTGACTCTACGCTTAGATAGTCCAAAGGTGAAATCATCCATCATTAAATTCATAGCCGCGACCACGTTGTCAAAATTGAGTAAAGGCTCACCCATACCCATCATCACAACATTGGTAATTTTCTTGGTGTCGCCTAAACGGTTTTGCGCAACGATCACTTGACCAATAATCTCTGAGGTTTTCAGGTTGCGATTAAAACCCTGCTGAGCCGTTGAACAAAAGGTACACGCTAAAGCGCAACCAATTTGAGACGAAACACATAACGTACCGCGCCCTTCTTCAGGAATAAATACGGTTTCAATCCGATTCCCACAACTGGTTTGCAAAGCCCATTTACAAGTGCCATCACTGGCAATCTGCTCGACCACAATCTCAGGCGTTGCTAGATAGCAGTTTTCTTTGAGATAGGCGCGTAAAGGCTTACTTAAATTGGTCATTAAATCAAAATCAGAAACCCCTTCCTGATAGATCCATTTAAGTAGTTGTGTTGCTCGAAAAGGCTTTTCACCTAAAGCGACAAAAAAAGCCGCAAGGCCTTTTCTGTCGTAATCAAGCAAATTAAAACGTTCTTTCTTAACGGGTTCTAGCACTGATTTCATTTTCCGAGAAAAAATAAGCAATTTCTCTTTGAGCTGTTTCTAAAGCATCAGAACCGTGTACTGCGTTTTCATCGATACTGCTTGCAAAATCAGCACGAATAGTACCGGGAGCCGCATCTTTAGGATTAGTAGCGCCCATAATTTCGCGGTGCTTAAGAACTGCGTTTTCGCCTTCTAAAACTTGCATAATCACCGGACCAGAAATCATAAAAGCAACTAAATCTTTAAAGAATCCGCGCTCACTGTGTTCTGCGTAAAAACCTTCTGCTTGCTCTTGAGTCAAATGCAGCATTTTAGCAGCAACGATTGTTAAACCATTACTTTCAAAACGGCTATAAATTTGACCAATTACATTTTTTGCAACAGCATCAGGTTTAATAATTGAAAAAGTGCGTTCTATTGCCATTATGTTTTTAAACTCCAAAAGTAATATTAAATAAATTTCTTAAGTGGCTCATTATACCCGATCATCAAGGTATTGTAGAGCAACGACCTAGTTAACAACTAAGGTCTACGATCTATATCCGCACCTTCTTTAACGGGTATCATCAAATCTTCCGCACTAACACCCAATAATAATGCCGCTGGACTGGCAATAAAAATGGAGGAATAGGTGCCAAAAAAGACCCCAAACAAAAGTACAATCGAGAAATTATGAATAATTTCCCCCCCCAGGAAAAACAGAGAAATCAACACCAGAATAACGGTCAACGAGGTCATAATGGTTCTGCTTAAGGTAACATTAACTGAAATATTCATAATTTCTTCAGTGGATTTATTTCTTAGTAAACGAAAGTTTTCTCTGATTCGATCATACACAACAATAGTATCGTTTAAAGAGTAACCGATCAAAGCCAGTACAGCGGCTAATACTGTCAAATCAAACTCTAACCCCAAAATTGAAAATAGTCCCAATGTAACAATAACATCGTGAATGGTCGCAATAATGGCACCGGTAGAGAATTTCCATTCAAAACGCCAAGCGATATAAATCAGGATGCAGATAGTGGAATACAATAAAGCCAAAAAACCATCTTCAGCCAAATCGTCACCCACTTGCGGCCCTACAAACTCAACACGTCTGACACTAGCCGGTTCGGCGGTTGTTTTGTTAATAGCCTCTAATACCCTTGTACTTAAATCAGCATTACTAATATCTGAATGAGGTTTTAAACGAATCAAAACATCTTTGGTTGTACCAAAATTCTGCACCGTCGCATCATCAAAACCTTGCGTATCCAAAGTATTACGGAGTACCGTTAAATCAGCCGCTTGTTGATAACCCACCTCAATCAAGGTGCCACCAGTAAAATCGATACCCATTTGTAAGCCACGCGTCGCCAGCGAAACTATCGAAATAAGCATCAACACACTAGAAAACAGGATTGCTTTATTGCGATTACCGATAAAATTTATATTTGTTGTCTTCATATTTTATTCTTCTAAAAATAGGAGCAAAGCCTTGTTCTTGTCCGTAGATACTGACTATATTGATAGCTTCTCAACTCTACGATTACCATAGATCCAGTTAATAACCATCCGTGTGCCCGTAATCGCTGTAAACATAGAGGATAAAATCCCGATAATCAGCGTTACCGCAAACCCTTTTACTGAACCTGTTCCAAAGGCAAATAAAACAACTGCCACAACAAGATTGGTAAAGTGAGAGTCGAGAATAGTTGCAAAGGCTTTATCGTAACCAATAAAAATAGCTGCTTGTGGTGTTATACCGTGCTTAAGCTCTTCTTTGATACGTTCAAAAATCAATACGTTAGCATCAACCGACATACCGACTGTCAAGATAATCCCGGCAATACCTGGCAATGTTAACGTTGCTTGCAACATAGACAGAATAGCGACCACAATCACCACGTTAAAAGCTAACGCAAAATTGGCTATCACACCAAAAAGACGATAATAAACCGCCATAAACAACACAACCAAGGCAAAACCCACCACAAACGATAACATGCCTTTATCAATGTTATCCTGGCCTAAACTTGGCCCCACTGTACGTTCTTCAACAATATCAACTGGTGCCGCTAAAGCTCCCGCTCTTAATAACAACGATAAATTTCTGGCTTCTTGCGGACTATCCAAGCCAGTCGTCTGGAAACGCTTACTAAATACACCTTGTATCGTCGCAACGTTAATCACTTTTTCTACTTTCTCTTTGTGACGGACTTTTTGACCATCAACAATTTTTGTTTCTACTTTATATTCAATGAATACAACCGCCATTGGTTTACCAACACTCACTTGTGTTGTCTTAGCCATCTTTGCTGCACCCACGCCATTCAAAGAAATATTAACCGAAGGCCGGCCATCCTGATCCTGACCAGAAGAGGCATCCACGATTTGATCACCCGTAACAATCACCCGACGATCTAAAAGGATTGGATTACCGTTTCTGTCATTATATAAACGACTGCCCACTGGCACATGCCCAGAAACCGCTTGCTGAACATCGTGCTCAACATCAACTAAACGATACTCCAGCGTCGCTGTCGTACCCAAAATTTCTTTCGCTCTGGTGGTATCCTGTACGCCAGGCAATTGCACCATGATACGGTTTTCACCTTGTTGCTGAATAACCGGCTCTGCCACCCCTAATTCATTAACACGATTACGTAAAGTGGTCATGTTTTGCGCTACAGCAAATTTCTTGATTTCACGGATTTCTTTATCCGATAATTTTAACCAGATTTGATCCTGTGCTTCTGGTTCAGTAATCTCAAGATTATGAAAATCTTTATCTAAAGCCGTCAAAACGTCTGCCTTATCTTCTGCAGACTTTAACGTGACTTTAAAAAAACCATTATCTTTTGCAACCGTTTGATAGCGCAGCTTTGCATTTCTTAACGCTAACCGAATATCATCAATATTACGGTCTTCAGCCTGCCTTACTGCTGCATCCATATCCACTTCTAGCAAAAAGTGTACCCCTCCGCGTAAGTCCAAACCAAGATACATGGCCTGCGCACCTAAAGAACGTAACCAGATCGGTGTTGTGGGTGCTAGATTGAGAGCAACCGTATAATTGCTGCCCATTTTATCTCTCAATAAATCAGCCACTTTAAGCTGATCATCGGTATTGGTAAAACGCGCTAAAACACGACCGTCTTTAAACTCAAACGCTTTGACAGGCGTGCCTGATGCTTTAATATCAGACTCAATCTGACTGGATTGAGCTTGGGTGATACTCGCCGTTTGTGTTGATGAAACCTGAACAGAAGGATCATCACCGTACAAATTAGGTAACGAATAAATAATTCCGACACCAAAAACAATCAGAACTAATAAATTTTTCCAAAGTGGGAAATGGTTTTGCATGTGTTATTCCAATAATTAAACTGCGCTCTAACCAAAATCAATGACTGTGACTCTGAGATGCGCTCTCACATTAAGCTTTATTAATAGTTACTTTTTTAGTGATCGCTTTGTAAGTCCCTTTGGGCATCATGCTTTCAATGCTTTGACGCTGTACTTGGATAAACGAGTTATCACTGACTTCAAGCTTTACAAAATTATCATCCAGATCAACAACCTTACCCAAAATACCACCCGAAGTTACGACCTCAACGCCTTTACCCAAGGTGGCAATCATTTGTTTCTTTTCTTTGGCACGCTTGGATTGAGGACGTAAAAACAAAAAGTAAAAAAACGCTAAAATACCGAGTGGAAACAACATACCTTCAATGCCTGGCTGTTGAACTGCTTCTCCTGCCGCAAGTGCATCAGAAATAAATAAACTCATAATTATCCTCAGTTATTATAGTAATTAAAAATAGTAATTAAAAAAATTTCGTCATTATGCCATAGAAGGCACCGTTTTATCTCTTTGTTGGTAAAATTGGCTGACAAAAATATCCAGCTCCTGTTTTTCAATCGCATCACGTAAGCCTTGCATAAGACTCAAATAATAATAGAGGTTATGGATAGTATTGAGCCTTGAGCCTAACATCTCTTTACACTTATCAAGATGACGCAAATAAGCTCTGGAGTAATTTTGGCAGGTATAACAACCACACGATTCATCTAATGGCTTGTTATCAAACTCATATTGACCGTTTCTAATTTTCACTACGCCAAAGGTGGTGAATAAATGACCGTTCCGCGCATTTCTGGTGGGCATTACGCAATCAAACATATCGATGCCTCGCCGCACGGCTTCAACTAGATCTTCTGGTGTACCGACCCCCATTAAATAACGGGGCTTATCGGTAGGCATTTTGCTGTGAATAACATCCAGGGTTGCCATCATTTCTTCTTTGGGCTCGCCGACAGACAAACCACCAATTGCATAGCCATCAAAATCAATATCCATCAAACCAGCAATCGATTCCTGACGAAGATGCTCATACATCCCTCCTTGAACAATACCAAATAATGCAGAAGGATTATCACCGTGCGCTTTTTTACTCCGCTCAGCCCAACGTAACGACAATCTCATAGAATCAGCCGCTTCTTTAACAGTGGCTGGATAAGGCGTACATTCATCAAAAATCATGACAATATCAGAACCCAAATCCCGCTGAACTTGCATTGATTCTTCAGGCCCCATGAAAATGGTACTGCCATTCAGCGGGGATTTAAAGGTAACCCCCTGTTCGGTAATTTTTCTTAACGCACCTAAACTAAAGACTTGGAAACCACCTGAGTCTGTCAAAATAGGTTTATCCCAATGCATAAAATCATGTAAGTCGCCATGGGCTTTAATGACTGCAGTTGTAGGCCGCAACATTAAATGAAAGGTATTGCCTAAAATGATTTGCGCCCCAATACCGATTAAATCTTCTGGTGTTAAAGATTTAACTGCACCATAAGTACCGACTGGCATAAAAATAGGCGTTTCTACGGCACCGCGATCAAAAGTAAGGCGCCCACGCCGCGCATAACCATCTTTGTTAATTAAATTAAATTCCATGCCAACATTACTCTGATTGATTCAAGGGTGCAGATTATCCTGCCTTTTTAGACAATTGCGCAACACCCCTTTATTTTTGAAAGAGAATGGCTATTATTTTTCGCAGATATTCCATATGAAAGTGTGGTGGATTATGGACATCCTAGGATATTCTGTCGTGGATTCAACGCCGAAGTGCAATTCATTTTGATGGCATTGAAAGGCTTGTCCTAGCAGGCTCAAGCTATCCAGTTTGACAATCGATCGAAATCAGATATCTTATTTAATCAAAGCATCAATAACTACTATAACAACACGCTGAGGACTGATGATGAAACGATATAATTACTATTGGATTTTTGCTTTAATGCTGGCCTCCATTAATTCCTGGGCTTACGGTGGCGGCAGTAGCAGTTCAAAAGCGTGTGCCAAACCCACCTTTAGTGATTTTGTTCCTGCAGAAAATGCCGAAGTTGCAGTCGGTGCTGAGTTCTCTTTTACGGCATCAGCAAACACGCACCCCGAGAGCATTAAAGTGTCCGTAAAAGGACAACCATCTGCTCTCAAGGTATCACCCAAAAATGGAGGCAGTAAGTTTGAGGTCAGCGGAACGTTGCCCGCTTCATTAAAAGACACGTACGCAAGAATTGCCATTGAAGCCGATGCCCAAAGCAATTGCAATGGCGGTGGTGGTTGGCTGGTGAAAATAAAAAATAACTGAAAAGGTGTGACAAAATGTCGCACTTTTTGTAGACAACCCCGATTATTCAGATTACAATACGCCCACCTTAAGAAAAGCACTTCGATTGCAGAGTTTCTTGGTATTTTTCAAGGGGGGGAGGGGGAAAGCGGCCAGATATTCTGGAAAAACAACATTAATAATCGCTACTCAATTTAAACTGCAGAACACCCGCAGTCGTCCACTATAATAATAAAAAAGTAGGACGGAGCCCATGTAATGTGGGCTTTTTTATGCGCAGAAGAAAAGTAACATCTGTTGAGTACAGTGCATTGATTGTATCCCACCAACGCTATCCGGAGCTTATATGCTAAAAATTAAATCATCCCTTTGGATTGTTATCTTTTTACTCATCGTATCGTCAGAATGCTTGGCAACACCTATTGCTCAACAATGGGCAAAAGTCACTCAACCAACGCATGAGACCCCATCACAAAGCATAGGCAACTATAATGCCGGCTGTATCAGTGGCGCGGTCTCTTTACCGCTTGATGGAACAGGCTATCAAGTCATGCGCTTATCGAGGAAACGCTTTTTTGGTCATCCCAATTTAAGACAGTTTATCGAGAAACTAGGCCAAAATACCGAAAATGCACACGTGGGTTCATTACTGATTGGTGACTTAGGACAGCCCCGAGGCGGCCCAACCTTAAGCGGACACCGTAGCCATCAAACAGGACTGGATGTCGATATTTGGTTTTTATTATCAAAGAAAGCCGCTAACACTCGCCTGTCAGTCAATGAACGTGAAACATTGGGTGCGCCATCCATGTTGATAGCCCAATCCGATGCCATTGATTACACAAAGTGGTCGAAATCAAATGAAAAAATCCTTGAAATGGCGGCTGAACAGCCCGAAGTTGATCGAATCTTTGTCAATCCCAGCATTAAGCGCGAACTCTGCACTCAACATGCAAACAAAGACTGGTTAAGAAAAATTCGGCCCTGGTGGCAACATGAGGATCACTTTCACGTGCGCTTAAAATGTCCAAGCGGCAATAAATTCTGCCAAGGACAAGAGCCATTACCTGCAGGTAACGGTTGTGATGCAGGACTCGCCTGGTGGTTTTCAGAAGAAGCCAAGCACCCCAGCAAACCTCAAGCGGCACCTAAACCCCTAGAGTTACCTGCACTCTGTAACACGGTGCTAAATCAATAACAGACGCTGTGTACAGCATCTAATACGCAAGGTTAATAGGTAGGCTTCAGTATCAATGAAAGTGGCTTTGTAGTGACCTTCCCAGAGTGCGCCGGTGCGCCGGTAGCAGTAATGGTATATTGTGAAAGACGCGATAAATCGTCGTCTCTACACCCGGTTAATGTCGCTTTAAATCCCGATAGAAATTTTCGTGCGAACCATACTCCAATAAATACAGGATTTCAGCTTCAACCCGATACGTCAACAGCATCAGAGCTTTATTCAGCTTAAACTTATAAACCCTGATACCGGCAATGTCCCCGGTTTTCAAATCGCCTATTTCTACGTCATTAACAATAGCTTGAACCGCTTTGTCCAACAGCTCTTTTTCATTAGGGTGCAACCGTTTAACGGCACGGTTAAAATAACCCGTTGGTACAATTTTCACGATCCAAAAACATATTCAGTGACTTCACCGGCTTCTATTTCAGCCATGCTTATTAAAATCCCGTTAACAAATGCCGCTGGCAGGTCGGGGTTTTCTTCACAAATCTTGCCGATTTTCGCCCAATGCTCAATTTGCATGGGGACTGACCGGTGCAGAGCTTTAGCAGTTATTTTTGCATCCGCTATAAGTTTGTCTGATAATTTTACGTTCGCCATGATACCCGCCTTTGTATAATTAAAGGTACATTATACAACTCCAAGGCGTAAAAAACACCAAAAATTATTCACTTGCGGATATAGCACTAGACATGTAGGTCGGGCGCGTCTCTTTGCGCCCGAAAATTTCGGCATAATTGTCGGGCAACGACAAAGCTGTTGCCCGACCTACGCCGCTGTTGGGCATCAATCCCCCATATTACATTCAGCGAATTTTGACTTTGATTATCTAAAAGAATTTTATAGGTGTTTCGCCAATGAGCCAAGAGTAATTGAGTGCTTAAATCCATGGAACAACAATTCTTTAAACTACCTATTCTTCCGGCTTGTTGATCTTTGGTAAAACCTATTTGTAACGTACTATCCCACTGTTCTGATAGATGATAATCAACTTGGCTCTGGGCTAACCAGGTTTGTTGCTTCACTAAGCTGTTAGGGTCATCTTTCCAGCCTCTTAAACCATTAGCTAACAGGCCAGGCCCATCATAAGCCTCTCTGCTATTTACATAATAGAGGCTACTCTCTACACTAACAGCTTTGAAGTGTTTATCCCAACGCAATAAATCCGTACTTAATTGAGAATTATCACGCTCATTACTCCCGCCATTTTCTGGACTGGCCTGACTAATACCTTCAAATATGCTTTAAATTTGTTGTTTAAAATAAAATTTAGTCTTGATAGTAAATGCACGTCGGAGTTTAATCTCTTGCTCTTATCCGCCATCAAAAATCCATTAACAATCCAGGTATTCCAATACTCTGGATATGTTGAGCATTTTTTCCTTCCTCGTAAGCGAGTAAAGCACCGTCTTTTTGCCAGAGTCTAAAAGCAAGGGCATAAGATAAAACACGAATGGGATAATCGCGAGGTAACTGTTGTAAATAAGGCTGAATAGTAAAAAAATCATTCGCCCCATATTGCTGCATAATAAAGCGCAGCCCTCCATTGGAAGGGCCTATGTTGTACGCTAATAAACCTAAAAACAAATCATTATGCATTTGCTCCAGATAGTATTTTAAAGTGGCTGCTGCTAAAAAAGCATTATGCCGTGGGTTTTCCAGGGAAAGCTGATGCTCTGCCAATTTCTTACCGGCCCTTGCTATCACCTCTTTAGGAACTTGAGTTATTTGAAATAAACCTCGACCACCATCGGCACTATCGCGGGGCAAAAAAGATGACTCTGTCGCCGCAACCCCTTGCAAAATATTAGGGTCAATTTCAAATTCTTCAGCCGCTTCTTTAATCGTCGCTTGATAAACTTCGGCACGCTTAAGAATTTTTTGTAACTGTTCCTGATCATAACGACGATAAGCCGCATAAACCTGATGTGAGAGTGTCACTCTTCCCGCTTCTTGCCTACCGCCCAACAACGTACGAAAATGTCCTCGAGCCAAGGCAAATTGATCTTGCATTGAAATCAAACCAATGATCGTCGCTAAACTGACCGACACTAGTGCTGGTAAAAACAAATGCTTGGACTTAAGCCATTTTCGTGACTTCCACCAAGCCATTAAGAATCCCGTTGTGGCAATAATCAACGCTAATATGCCAACGGCAAAAGGTAATAAACTGGTTAAAAAGTGTGTACCTGAAAACAACTTTGCCGAATAACCCAAAAGCACCATAATGGTTACCACGGCGGCAATCGATAATCCGAGAATTTCTAAGCTACTCGATAGAACCCGGTGCTTAATACTGACAACCGGTAGTACCGACGGCTTTTTTTGGGTTGATTTCCGAGGTCGAACTGGCTTCGGAGGGAAGGGGGCGTCTGGACTAATAGCAGCAACCACTTTCTTTTGCCTTGGTTTTCGCTTAGGTTTGGGTTTAGCCTCTTCCTTTTCAGAACTAACAGGCTCAATTAAGTTATCAGGCATATTCATCAGAAAACAGCTTAAAAGGTGTCATCAGTCGCCATGATTTCTCTAGACAGCCAAGCAACGGCAACAGCGGGTGCGCAATCCGCAACCGCTAGACCGGTTGGATTAGTTACCTGTTGCATCAACTCAGAAAAATCAATATAATCACAGCCTAGGTTTTGAGCCATTTGCTTCACCAAAAAGCGCCCAACACCGGCGCCTATAACAGAATGAGGTTTAGAAGAATCAACAGTCTGAAGTTTGAGTTCACAGGCTTGTTGAATTTTTTGTAATTGCTGCGCACGAATATTTTCGGCAAACTGCCGCCAGCGTAGCAATTCTTCAGGATAAAAGTCACTCCCTATCATGCGTGATAAGCGCCTGGCACTGGCTATGATGGTTTTCTCGGTACCATCAGCCGACTCTGTTTGATCATGCCGCTCATCCAACTCTTCAGTGACCCGATAAACATCAGCCATCGTTGCAAAATACTCTGCCATGATGCCAATGACCTGATTTTGATCGATGGCTGTCTGAGCAACCGCCATGACCGCTGTTCTAATAATCCCGGTATAGATCAGTTCTTGGGATATTAAGCGTTGATAATCCGTATATCCCTGAGCTTGAACCCGACCTTGTTGGAACAAAAGAATATCGGTAGTCGTGCTACCTATATCAACAAACAGACCACCACACCTTTTTTGAGCGGCAACAGAAGCACTTGCCAACCAATTAGCCGATGCAATCGCTTGATAATGTGTTGCATCAATTTGATTACTCTCTAAAAAGCCAGTTGCACCTGCATAGAATAAACAGCGTCTCGGAGATAATAAGGTCAGCATAGTCGCACTAATTTGCTTTACACCGTCATTTCGATCTTCAAAAAAATCAACCAATTCCCCCGTCATAGTGATTGCATGATAATAATCCAATACGGCCACTTTTTGCTGGATGTTATGTACCGCTATTCGCAATTGCTCCAAGCCCTTCCATAAGGGGCATGGCTCTTGATAAACAGCAACCACTTCAGCCTCAGAATTAAGCACAGCCGCCTTCACATGAGCGCCACCTATGTCCCAACCTATTGTGTTAATTTGCTTCATCATACTTCACTGCAATAGTTATAGGCTGGTTACAAACGAACTGAATGGCTGGCTCATCTTTTAATAATCGCAGTATATTATCGGCAACATTGATACCTAAAGCCGACTTAATACCTGCAAAAGAAGTCGTCAAACGCGGATTTATTTCCAACACCAAAATTTGTTCTGTAGTTTCTATTAAATCAATACCCACATAACCCCATAATTCAGGAAGGGCTTCTGCAATTTTATCAAGTAAAGAATAATAGATTTCTGACTTTATATCATAATTAACGATTATGTTAACTAAACGATATTGCTGATTGATAATTTCAAAATGTTGGCTATTGACACACAGTAACCATCCCTTACCCGCTTTAAAAATACAGGATAGACTGGTTTTTTTACCTTGCAGATGAGGCTGAATAATGTAAGTACCTGTTCTTGAAGACATCTGCTTAAAATCTTCTGGTTTAGACACAATATAACTGTCTCCACAACCCACCCCATCAATCGGCTTAACTATCCATTGTAAACACCCGTCCCATTCAAAATCACTGTATCTTTGTGTTGGCACAGTAGCAATGCCATACTGCATAAGCAGTTGATACGTATTAAATTTATTTCCAGCAATCTGAACTGCACGCGCAGGAGACGTTAACAATCTCTTACCAGCCGCTTCAACAGTCGCACAGAGGTCTTGTAAAATACCCTCCGATTCAGGCGCAATTGGCCACACCGCATCACACTGTAGCATCAAACGAACAAATTCATCATCAGTATTTTGAGCTTGGGTAATAATGCACTGTTCAACTCCTAGTGGGTTAATCCTGTCTTTAAGCCGCTCATCCATCATCACCCAAATAGATATAGGCTGCTCACGCCCATAAATCATTATCTCTCTTAAATCATCCAGTAATGCTTGTAACATCAATAGCCCTTCACTTGCTAAAGAAGCAGGAAGTTCTTGATTATTAAAGCCACCCCCCGTGATATACTCAAATACTAAAATTCTCATCTTCACATTTTAACATTAGAATATTAAATCCAGCTTTAACGATGAAAATTATTCCCGTCATTGATTTAAAAGAGGGGGTCGTAGTTCATGCCAGGCAAGGTCAGCGTGATCATTATCAACCTGTTAATAGCCCACTGTGCCAATCCTCAGATATTTATGAGGTAATTAAAGCATTTCTGCTTATTTATGATTTTGATACCTTTTATATTGCCGACTTAAACGCCATTACTTTACAGGGTAATCATGACGCTTTAATTAAAGACGTATTGACTTCTTTTCCTCACCTACACTTTTGGGTAGATAAAGGTTTTCAACGCAGGACACACTATCCAAAAAATTATTTTCCCGTATTAGGCAGTGAGTGTTACGGCGAGGAAGATATTTTGGAAATTGAAGCTTTCAATAAGCACTTTATTCTATCTCTTGATTATTCTGATTCCGAAGCATTAGGTGCAAAAAATCTTTTCTTTAAACCCGATCTATGGCCTGAATCGATTATCATCATGACTCTAAATCGAGTAGGTAGTCATCAAGGCCCCGATTTAATAAAGCTACAAGACTATTATGATAAATACCCACATAAAAACTTTATTGCTGCGGGTGGTATTAGAGATATTAAGGATTTATTAGCATTAAAACAGGTAGGCGTAAAACAGGCACTGATAGCGAGTGCCTTACACTCAGGCGAGATTAACAGGGACACTATTAAAAACCTATAGACAAAAAAATACCTCAGCAAGCTGAGGTATTTTTAACAGCCGATACAGGATGTGCTATGCACATCCTGTTAACAACTCATTCGTTGTTAACAGCAAACGGATGTTTAGCAGTCGATTTAGCCGCTAAAACTTCAGCAACAGTTGGTAAACCTGCTACAGCACGTTGTAAAGCTTCTCTAGTTGCTTGGTAGTTGAATTTTTCGATTAATGCATCGTCTTCAGCTTGCCAGTGAATGAAAACACCCACAGAGATGAATAAGTCATCCGCTTCATCAGCTGGGATAGTGCCGTCTTCAACTGAATCAGCAACAGCCATAGCAACCGCACGTTGTGCTGGGCCAAACATTTGAACCGCTTGTTTTGCACCTTTGATAGTTACTTTGTTGAATAAGATTGTAGCTGGTTTAACTAATAAGTTAGGAGCAACAACGGCTAATAAAGTTGAGAAACCGTCTTTGTTGTTAGTTAAAGCAGTTGCGAACGCAGTTTCAGCCGCTGAACCACGTGGCCCAATGATTAAATCGATGTGAGCGATTTCGTTGCCTTCGCCTACTAAAGATTCGCCTACGCGCAAGTTGTTAATTTTTGCCATGTTTAAAGTTCCTAATTGAAAAAAATGAAAAAATTCGAGTTAATACTATCGAGTTTTTAAGTACTACCGACAATCACATCGGAAGATTTTTATTACGAAGACTTAATTTGAATAATATCTTCTAAAAATACTGTAAATACCGTCGCTACCGTTAAATCTGCCATAGTGCCAGGGTTTAAGCCCCTAGCCTTAAGCGATTGATCCAATGTGTACAACACTGGTAACGTTTGCTCAGGCATTGCAACTAAAGATAACTGATGTAAAAGAGCAGCCATCATTGTGGTAATTTCTGGTGTATACTTGCTGCCCTGTTTTCTTTCAATGTGGCTATCTGGAAAATGACTTAGCAAGCTAGCATAAACAAACAGCGCCGCCCAATCCTGCCTACCCCATTTTCTCATTCCATTGTAGTATATCGCCAAGCCAAAATCAAAGATATCTTGATAATAACTTTCATATTGTAGGGCTATTCTATCCTTTGAACTGGCTAAAGCCATGGCCTCCGTTAAGTTTACGGTCGGTTTTTCTGCTACATCTTGCTGGTCGGCACTGCCTAAACCACCCGGTGATGCCAAGGAAATAGCTTTAAACACCCATTCGGCATCCTCCTGAGTCGTTGTTTCCAAAACAACGGTTAAAGCCTGCCTTAGAGAAGCATCGGATGCTCTATTTTGCATAGCCTGAATTAATGGCGCACATAACAAAATAATTCCTAAATTGGTGTTACATCCCACCGCTGCTCGGGTTGCCTTAACGGCATAATAAATTTTTTCACCTAACGAATATGCAGAATGGCACAAAGGCTCAGCACTCACTTTGGCACTGATTCTAAAATCAGCCACCGTCATATCATGACCGTCTGCATACACACTGACGTTACCTGGCTTAAACGCCTGTAATTCAATTTCACACGCTTGCTGGTAGAAATCACTTAACTGCTCATCTAACAGCTTACCTAAAGTCATCATAAAAAAGCAGTTTTATAAAGCTGTACAACCCACTCTCGGATTAAAAGGACATCAAGTTTTCCATTTACAGTAGTTATAAGATTAAACATATTGAGAGATTCATTAATACGAAGATAATAGTACATTTTATAGGATTTCTAAGGCCACCTATTGAAATTTTGAGTTTCAATTTTCGTTCATTCCGAGTAGTAGAGGTGCTGAATGTGAGTTAAAAGCACCGACTAAGGCATTAATAGGGTAGTTTTGGATACTAAGACGGGGGACTTTAACGTCAATAGGGAGGGTTTAGCTATCAATAAGCCCGGTTTAGCTATCAATAAGTCGGGTTTAGATATTAATAAGTCCGGTTTAGCTATCAATAAGCACGGTTTAGCTATTAATAAGTCCGGTTTAGCTATTAATAAGTCCAGTTTAGCTATTAATAAGTCCGGTTTAGACATTAATAAGTCCGGTTTAGCTATTAATAAGTCCAGTTTAGCTATTAATAAGTCCAGTTTAGCTATTAATAAGTCCAGTTTAGGGCATCCTTCATTTACCGGTTTACACTTTATGCAATTCCTGGCTTTATAAAGTCATGAAAACGGGTTTCTTTCGATGTACAAATGAACACAAACCTTCAGTTCATTGTACAATGAAGGTTTATATCCATGCCATTAGCT
>CAIMEB010000254.1 GCA_903839855.1 uncultured Methylococcaceae bacterium | reverse complement strand
GTGACACCTCAGGAGATAACTCATTTTTTAGCCTGCCAGACTACAACCAAATATTAATCACATCGTTTTGATGCTGATATTTTTTTAAAAAACGGCTTTTTCGTTCAGGCACTAATTAGTATGAGTAACGATTCTTTTCCACTACTTAGTCTGATTATTCTATTGCCAATAGTGGGTGCTCTTATCATCGGCTTAGCGCCTAAACAAATACCTGCCAAGAAAATAGCCCTGGTGATAGCCAGTCTTGAATTAATCCTGACTGGACTAGCCTTCCTATTATTTAACCCCACTGAAGGCGCTCACTTTCAATTAATAGAAAAGCATCCCTGGATACCTGGATTACACAGTGAATACTTAATCGGTATTGATGGTATTTCTGTCTTATTTCTACCCATGACGGCGTTCTTAACACTCAACGCAATCATTGCCTCATGGAACTCGGTACAGCATTTACAAGACCTGCATTTTGCCCTGTTATTATTGTTAGAAAGTGTCACTCTTGGCGTATTTTCTGCGCTGGACATGTTGTTGTTCTTTTTATTCTGGGAATTGACTCTACCCCCGTTATTCTTTCTAATGGGTTTATGGGGAATTGGACCAAAGCGTCGTCACGCAGCCATGAAATACACGCTATTTATGCTCTTTGGTGGCGTACCATTAATATTTGCTATTCTGTTACTGGCGATGAACCATGTGATAGCAGTTAATGGTGTACTGCCTGATGACCTGAGTTTTAACCTTCTGATATTACTAGAAACACCGCTAGCCAATAACCTGCAAATTATTGTCTTTGTCTTGTTGTTATTGGGCTTTGCAGCTAAAGCGCCTTTAGTGCCTTTCCATACCTGGTTACCCACCGCGACGATGGAAGGCCCTACCCAAGTGAGCGCACTGTTAATCGGCCTTAAACTTGGCATTTACGGCATCCTTAGATTGACATTACCTTTAGCACCTTCTGCCGCCGTTGAATACAGTTGGGCACTGGGTATTTTAGGGGCTATCACGCTCATCTATGGGGCTTTAATCGCCTTGCAACAAACCAATTTAAGACGTTTACTGGCTTATGCGAGTATCAGTCACGTTGGCTTAGTCTTGATCGGAATTGCATCGTTAACCCTACAAGGCTTACAAGGTGCCTTATTTCAATTATTCAACTTTACGCTGATTTCCAGTTCACTGATGTTGATTGCAGGCTTTATACAACAACGTACCGGCAGTAATGAAGCTATTCATTTAGGTGGCTTAGCAAAAGTAGCACCCCGCTTAACCAGTTTTTACTTTCTCTTTATGGTCGCCTCACTAGGTCTACCGGGCACCAGTGGTTTTCCGGCTGAATTATTATTAATTCTGGGTGCATTGACTACACACCATAGTCTCGGCTTTTCTGCACTGGCGGGTGCCGTATTAAGTGCCGCTTATATGTTATCATTTACCCGTAAAGCTTTTTTTGGATCCGTTACCCAAGCGAATGTTAATACCCTTCAGGATCTTCGCCCCCGTGAAATGGCCTTATTATGTATCCCGGCATTATTAGTTTTAGCGCTTGGCTTTTCTCCCAATAGCTTACTTAAAATTAATCTTATGGCTGCCGAAGCCTGGTTAACTCATTTAATGGAACAGCCGATCATAGAACCGAATGAAGTTGTCCAGTTATCGATGCCCAATAAACTCTAGATCCAAACCTATTTGTCATGATCCATTAGGAGATTTTAATGAACACGCCCATTGAAGCCCGCCCACCGTTTCCCCCTTTTAGCTGTGAAATGGCTGTACAAAAAGTCCGTATGGCCGAGGATGCCTGGAACAATCAAGACCCACAACGTATTGCACTGGCTTACACTATTGATAGCGAATGGCGTAACCGGAATGAATTCCCTCAAGGTCGGGCACAAATCATTGAATTTCTAACCCGTAAATGGTCACAAGAACTCGACTATCGGCTAGTTAAAGAACTTTGGGCTTTTAACAACAACCGCATCGCTGTACGTTTTGCTTACGAATGGCATAATGCCAATAACGAATGGTTTATATCCTATGGCAATGAAAACTGGGAGTTTGACAATAATGGCCTTATGCAACGCCGCTACGCGAGCATCAATGACTTAGCCATTAAAGAAACCGACCGAAAACTGATCTGGAATAAAGGTCGCCGCCCGGATGATTATCCCAGTCTGACTGAATTAGGACTGTAAGTGTTTCTAACCAGAATCACTAGACCCTGGCTGATTGGGTTCAGTATTTTAGCAACCCTCTCGGCCTGCACCGCACAGGATTATTATCGAACTCAGGTCACCGATACACCTTGTGAGCTGAATTGCGACAAAGCGAACCTTATTAAACAGGCTGAAAACGATTACACTCTCGGTTTTGTCGAGTTAGATGACCAAGGACAATTTTATGATCATGGTCAGGTCGAGGCCCTGATCAAGTTATTAAAAAATGAAAAAGTGGCTCAATGCGTCACCGTTTTTGTACATGGTTGGCATCATAACGCCAGTGACAATGACTTTAATGTCCGACGCTTTAAAGAGTCGCTAAAAGAACTCAAGAAAAATAATCCTGGCTATAAAGTCACAGGTATTTATGTGGGGTGGCGAGGTGAAACCTTATCCCTTCCATTACTCAGAATGCTCACCTTTTGGGATAGGAAAGTAGTCAGTGAAGAAGTCGGCAGAAACGCACTGCTCGACTTTTTATTACGCATAGAGTCAGTTGTAAAGCCAGACACTATGCGTAAAAACCGATTATTAACCATTGGACATAGCTTATAGGTGCCTCAGTACTGTTTAACGCTTTACAACCCTTAGAGAAGCCGCAAAGCGCTTTAGTCATGACTATGGCTTTATTGATTGCAACCTCAGAAGCGGATACCACTACAAAAGACACCTTTGCTATCAGTAGAAAATTCACCACCGTCTTTGAAAAACATCACCTATTAACAGCCACTCAATACGAACCAGTAACCGAAGAAGCTCTTTCGGAATGGGAGTTAGATAACACCGCCATTGGTCATTTTGAACAGTTTATTACACATCGATTAGAAGGCATTGCCCCCGCTGGAGATGATTATAGTTGTACCACAAACTCCGGCTGGTTAACTACGGTCATGTCGCAGCACACAGCACCTAGGTCTTCTGTGCAGCCTATTGCGACCATGCAATTACATCCTCTAAATAACATCGTCAGTTATAATCCCTATTGGATAGTTCAAACCGATAAAACCATCCTACCCAGTCACGGCTTTGTTAATCAGAAGTTATTCTGGTGTTTTATGGATTTAACCATTAATGAAATTGAGCCATCCCCGCTCATACACACGGTCAAATTAAAGGATTTCCATTTAACTAACTAATTTTCGGGTAATTAAACCCAAACTAGACTATGCTTAACAACAACTTCGCATAAAGTGCTCAGCCAAGCTCAAAGAGTTTCGACTCTATATCTATTTTAAGGAAATACCGATGACCATTAAGGATTGGCCCGCAGAAGACAGACCGAGAGAAAAGCTTTTACTCCGTGGTGCAGACTCACTAACTGATGCTGAACTACTTGCTATATTTTTACGCACCGGCACAATAGGCAAATCGGCTGTTGATCTAGCTCGTGACTTACTCACTAACTTTGGCTCTTTAAAAGCCCTGCTGGATGCAGATCAAGAACACTTTTGTTTGGCTCACGGTTTGGGTAGCGCTAAATATGCCCAGCTACAAGCCGTCATGGAAATGGCTAAACGTCATTTTAAAGAAATCATCCAACGGGGTAGTGCTCTCACCAGTCCAGAAATTACCCGCGCTTATTTAAGCGCCCAGTTACGTGGCTACAGCTACGAGGTGTTTGCCTGTTTATTTTTGGACAATCAACATCGGGTCATTCAATTGGATGAACTCTTCAGAGGCACCATAGATGGCGCCAGCGTATATCCTAGGGAAGTCGTAAAACAGGCCTTGCATTATAATGCTGCTGCCGTTATTTTTGCACATAACCACCCGTCAGGTGTTACTGAACCCAGTCAAGCTGACAAACAAATCACCGAGAAACTAAAAAAAGCCTTAGATCTATTCGATATCAGGGTATTGGATCATTTTATTATTGGTGATGGTGATCCGTATTCCTTTGCCGAGCATGGCTTGATGTAATCTCTATTTATTGAAAAGGTACTTGGTTGACGTCAGGCGAATTCAAGTCATAAGTGCAACACTCGGAAAAGAATCGAAGTATTGCCCTACTTGAATGGTTGGACGAAGCTTACTGCGCCGTCCGAAATTAGGCACTCTCCAGGCAAACTTTTTTCGAAAACTTACTTACGCTACTTCAATTCATCCCTTTTGATAACTGGCAACATCTGATGCAATTTATGCTAAATGGCGGAACCAAATTACCAGTTAAAACCTAAGGCTTCAAATTGGGAATTGCTGCTTTTTCTTAGAACAACTCCAGGGCAAGCATAATGGCATCTTCACGGCCATTTACTGCGGGATAATAGCCTTTTCTAATACCGATCTCATTGAAACCTACATCCTCATACAAGGCAATTGCATGAGTATTACTGGGTCGAACCTCTAAAAAGATAGTTTCCGCTCGGCCTCGTGAAAAATCGATCAAGTGTTCCAGCATTTTACGACCGATGCCTTGTTTTTGTTCGGAGGGGTCGACTGATATGTTAAGAATGTGCGCTTCACCGACGGCAACTGAAAGAAGGCTATAGCCTAATATCCTATCGTTATATTCGCACACCCAGCAACTGTAACCAGCTTTAAAGCAATCGGTAAAAATATCTTCTTCCCAAGGAAATTGATAGTTCTTTCTTTCTATTTCCAGAACGTGTTTTAAATCTGCATGAGTCATTGTTCGTAATCTTAGCAGCTCTTTTTTAGAGACAGAATCAGGAAATACCTTGGCGTAGAATTCCTTGTCGGCATCATAAATGACCCAATTCTTTATTTTATCCATGAGTCCCCTCATAAGTCACCTTCGAGTTTTGTAAATGTGTGTAGTGCGAATGATAAGTCCAGCCAGGCTTTGCTCTTTTCTGGCAAAAACCGGAGTAAATATGCAGGGTGATAGGCAACCACAACAGGCGTATTATTAAATGTATGCACCTTGCCTCTGAGTTTAACTAAAGGTTCATTGGTTCTCAATAAGGTTTGTGCCGCAATTCGACCTAGTGCCAAGATCATTTTAGGTTGAATCAGTTGTTGTTGTCTATATAGATAATCGCTACAGTGCTCTATTTCTTCTGCGTGTGGATCTCGGTTATTAGGCGGGCGACATTTAATGACATTGGCAATAAAGACGTCTTCTCTGGTTAAGCTGATAGCACGTAACATCTCCGTCAATAAGCCGCCGGCATTCCCTACAAAAGGTAGACCTTGTTCGTCTTCATGTTGACCTGGGCCTTCACCCACTATCATCCAGTCCGCTTGTTGATTTCCTGAACCAAACACGGTGTTTTTTCGTGTTGTACATAACGAACATTTCTGACAGTTCGCGACTTCGGCTTCTAAAAGAGACCAGCTATCCGGGGCTGGTGTTAAATCACTATGATCAAGGACTATTTCGGGAACTGGTACGGGGGCAAGAGGTACTGATGTTCTGGATAACCAGACATCAATACCCATGGTTTCTAGATACTGTAAGCGAAGCTCATTATCCACGACCCATCTCCGCTGTAACTCCAAACAAGGAAGTCATCATCGCTTAAGGGGGGTTAAACTTCACCTTTTTGAGGGTGCCTACGCTGGTTAGGGCTGTTGAGCTTATTGACGGCATTGATATAGGCTTTCGCAGAAGCAATAACAATGTCAGTATCAGCACCCAGACCATTCACAATGCGGCCTTCTTTTTCGAGACGCACAGTAACTTCACCTTGAGCATCCGTGCCATTGGTGATGTTATTCACTGAATATAGCTCTAAAGTTGCCTTAGAGTTCACCAGTTTCTCAATGGCTTTTAAACTGGCATCCACAGCGCCACCACCTTCAGAGCTTCCAGAGACTTCTTTATTGTCTATGCGGATAGTCACGGTTGCATTCGGCGTTTCACCGGTTTCTGAGCAAACTTTTAAAGCGAGCAATTTGACATATTCTTCTTCTGCTTCAAAACCAGCTTCTGAAATCAAAGCTTGTAAGTCTTCATCAAAAATCTCATGCTTTTTATCGGCCAATTGTTTAAAACGCGAGAAAGCATCGTTGAGTTCTTTTTCAGAGGTAAACTCAAAGCCTAGTTCAGTGATTCTACTTTTGAAGGCATTTCTTCCAGAATGTTTACCGAGTACCATACGATTAGTCGTCCAGCCTACATCTTCCGCACGCATGATTTCATAAGTCTCACGACTTTTTAATACGCCATCCTGATGAATGCCTGCCTCATGCGCAAAGGCATTGGCACCTACAATGGCCTTGTTAGGTTGTACCGGAAAGCCTGTAATAGATGAAACCAGTTTAGAGCAGGTCAAAATCTCACGTGTGTCAATACCTGTTTTGCAATTGAACACATCATGACGGGTGCGAACAGCCATTACGACCTCTTCAAGTGAGGCATTACCGGCACGTTCTCCTAGACCATTAATGGTACATTCAACCTGACGAGCACCATTCATCACAGCAGATAGTGAGTTAGCGACAGCAAGGCCTAAATCGTTGTGGCAATGCACTGAAAAAATGGCTTTATCTGAATTGGGAATACGATTAATCAGGTTCGCAATAGTCGTTCCAAATTGCTGAGGAACACTATAACCGACGGTATCGGGTATATTAAGAGTTCGGGCTCCTGCATCAATGACGGCTTCAAGGATACGACACAGAAAGTCTTCATCAGAACGCCCTGCATCTTCGGGTGAAAATTCCACGTCATCAGTATATTGTCGAGCCCGTTTAACGGCTTTAACGGCGTATTCTATGACTTGGTCTGGCGACATTTGCAATTTCATTTGCATGTGGATAGGCGAGGTCGCGATAAAGGTATGGATACGCGACCGGTTAGCGCCTTTAAGTGCGGTTCCGGCACTGTCAATATCTTTATCCAGGGCTCTTGCCAAACCACAGACTACACTGTCTCTGATGACATTAGCAACGGCCTGCACGGAGTCAAAGTCACCCGGGCTTGCAGCTGGAAAACCGGCTTCGATAACATCAACTTTAAGACGTTCTAGCGCTCTTGCAATTCTAATTTTCTCTTCGCGCGTCATTGATGCGCCGGGGCTTTGTTCACCATCACGCAAGGTTGTATCAAATATAATTAATTTGTCTTTCATAAAAACTCAATTCAAAGAGTTATATCAACGATCTGGTTGATGTAATTGATAGGGATAACTAAAAGAGATGAAAAGTAAGTATTGATGCCCATTAGGGCAATAATCTTAAATAATGGCAAAGCGCTACTACGTGCAAATCGCCTTGGGTAAGGATTGCAGTCACTGGCTTTTGGGTAAAATTTAATGGGCGTTTAATAATCATGGTGATGACTATACGCTAATGATAAATTGCTCTCAAGAATATTTTACAATTTGCGTCCCTGTAAGCGACGTCTACGCATAACGAGCGTGACTACAGGGCCTGAAATTGCATAGCCTAAAAATAACAAAAAGAGCATTGTTTCAGGTTGAGCCATGATAAAAGCAATGGCTAACATAATCGCAATCGCTACAAAAAAAGGTACTTTGCCTTTTAAATCGATTTCTTTAAAGCTGGAGTACCTAAAGTTACTGACCATTAACAAGCCGGTGCTGATGGTCAGTGCTATACCAATGTATTTAAAGAGTTCGGTCGGGTAATTATGCTCTAACGAAATCCAGATAAAGCCGGCAAGAATAGCCGCCGCCGCCGGACTGGGCAAGCCTTGGAAATAGCGTTTATCAGCCGAAGTTAATTGAGTGTTAAACCGGGCCAGTCTTAGCGCACCGCCTGCCATGTGTACAAAAGCAGCAAAGAGTCCTAATTTACCTAAGCTGGTAAATGACCATAAATACATAACTAAAGCTGGCGCAGCACCAAAAGAAACCATGTCAGATAAGCTGTCGTATTGGGCGCCAAATTCACTTTGAGTATTAGTTAAACGAGCCACCCGACCATCCATACCATCCAGGATCATTGCTACAAATATAGAGATGGCAGCAGTTTCAAAGCGGCCTTCCATGGCTGATGTAATGGCATAAAAACCTGCGAACAAGGCGCCCGTAGTAAATAGATTAGGTAATAAGTAAATGCCTCGACGGCGTATAGAGCGTTTTTCTGGGGTCATACGTTCATTAATCCTAAAGTTTTATAGACAGTAAAGATCTAAGGTTGAATTATACAATGTGCCAGACTATGGTATCTTGTGTTCCGAGTTTTTTACTCGGGTCTATAGCTGAACGCGTGTTAATGCCGGGGACTGAAAGGAAATGCCATCCCAACTATATCTTATAAAGTTTCTGATATTCTGGTGGTCGGTTCCTTCGGGATTATTTAAGACATCAATACGATAATAATCACCAAATAAACTTAAGGTCTGAGCTTGATCAAGTTGATTTATTTTGGCAAAGGCAAATATTTTGCACGAACCTTCGTTGTTAGCTGCTTTATTGATTATCCGGTTTTCACCCAGGCCGTTACTAAACTCGGTGGGTTGATAAGTATAGTTTTCAGCAATAATCGCGATGGTTTCGTTAAAACTAACCGGCACGTTATTATTTATCTTTTCAAGAAATACGCTAAGAGACATAAGTTAAGACCTAAGGACAATAAGAGTGCTTTGGGTAAAATACCGTTTTTAAGCTTTTTTCATGATTCTGGCTTTCTCGCGTTCCCAGTCACGATCTTTAGAGGTGGCGCGTTTATCATGTAGCTGTTTACCTTTTGCCAGACCGATTTCCAATTTAGCACGACCACTTTTCCAATACATGGAGAGTGGAATCAAGGTGTAACCTTTTCGTTCAACCGAACCAATGAGCTTATTAAGTTCGTGACGGTTTAGCAGAAGTTTTTTAGAACGAATGGCATCCGGTTTGATATGTGTAGAGGCAGAGAGGAGGGCAGATATATGTGCGCCTGACAACCAGGCTTCCCCTCGCTTTAATACCACATAGCTTTCTTTGAGCTGAACACGTCCTTCTCGTAAGCTTTTAACTTCCCAGCCTTCTAAAACAATACCTGCTTCAAAACGCTCTTCAATAAAATACTCATGCTTGGCTTGGCGATTAACGGCAATCGTTGCATTTTGCTGAGTTTTATTTTTTTGAGACTTTTTATCGGCCATAGTGAATAGAATTTTGAATTTTAAACTGACTTAACTGAATATTTTTGCTATTTTACCCGATATTATCAATAAGGTGAGTTTTTAATAGGCGCTCAAAATGACGGACACAAAAAAAATAGCTCATGGTGCATGGTCATCACGCTTCGCATTTATTCTGGCAGCCACCGGTTCGGCGGTGGGTTTAGGTAACATTTGGAAGTTTCCGTACATTACGGGTGAGAATGGGGGTGGCGCATTTGTTATGGTTTATTTATTTTGCGTGTTGCTAATTGGTATCCCGATTATGATTGCCGAAACCATGCTAGGGCGACGCAGTCAAAAGAATCCCATTGAAACCATGGAAGTGTTAACAGAAGAAGCCGGTGCTGATCATAACTGGCATTATTTAGGCTGGATGGGAGTGATAGCGGGCTTGTTGATTTTATCGTATTACAGCGTTATCGCGGGATGGGCTTCGGCCTATATCCTAAAAGCATTTGCCGGAAGCTTCCTGGATGCAGATGCGGTCACCATAAAAAAGATTTTTGATGATTTTGTGGCTAGCCCCATTCAATTGATTTTTTGGCATTCGCTCTTTATGCTAGCGACTATGCTGATTGTGGTGCGTGGTGTTAATAATGGTCTGGAAAAAGCGTCACAGTATTTAATGCCCAGTCTGTTTGTGTTAATTTTTATCTTAGTGGGGTATGCCATGACGACGGGAAGTTATTTTCAGGGTCTGCATTTCCTGTTTATACCTGACTTTAGTAAATTAACCGGCAATTCTGTATTGACGGCAATGGGGCATGCCTTTTTTACGCTTAGTTTAGGCATGGGGGCGATTATGGTGTATGGCTCTTATTTATCTAAAAACATATCGATTACCAAAACAGTTTTTTTGATAGCGGGTGCGGATACGATTGTTGCTTTGTTGGCTGGTATTGCTATTTTCCCGATTGTTTTTGCTAATAACCTGCACCCTAATTCGGGGCCGGGACTTATCTTTGAAACCTTGCCGATTGCCTTCGGTTCTATGACCGGTGGTTGGTTGATGGGGATATTGTTTTTTGTGATGTTAGCGGTCGCCGCATTAACCTCTTCTATTTCTCTAATAGAGCCAGCGGTGGCCTGGTTAGTCGAGAATAAAGGTTTTACTCGGGAAAAAGCCTGTGCTTGGTCGGGATTAGCTACTTGGGCGTTAGGTTTAGGAACCGTATTTTCCTTTAATATCTGGTCGAATGTTAAGTTTTTCGATAGAAGCATTTTTCAATTGCTGGATTACTTGACGGCTAATTTAATGCTACCCATTGGTGGTTTTTGTATTGCCGTGTTTTCAGGTTGGATTATGAAAAAGCAGCACAGTGAGCAAGAGCTTAATATGCCGAACGAGACCAGTTATCAAGTATGGAAATTATTGATCAGTTATGTGGCACCCGGTTCAGTATTTTTAGTGTTTCTGCATGTTATTGGAGTACTTTAAATGACGGTCGTTCAAAAAAGTGCCTTGATTAAGTTTTCGGCTCAGCAAATGTTTGAATTGGTGAATAATATTGAAGATTATCCGCTGTTCTTACCTTGGTGTAGTGGTAGTCGGATTATCAAGCGCGAAGATGGTATTATTGAGGCTGAGTTACTTATCTCAAAGGGTGGTTTTAAAAAATCTTTTTCGACCCGGAATAAGCTTGATCCAGGCGGTAAAATAACAGTGTCTCTATTGAATGGCCCCTTTTCTTATTTAGAAGGGGTTTGGAACTTTATGCCGTTACGAGAGGATGCCAGTAAAATTTCATTAGATTTAGAGTTTGAAATGTCGGGTAAGTTGGCGAGTCTTGCGTTCGGCGTTGTTTTTAATCAGATCTGCAATACTATGGTAAGCTCTTTTACTGAGCGGGCTAAACAGATTTATGGTTGAGCGCTTGCTTGAGGTAGAGGTCGCTTATGCTAAGTCGGAGCAACAAGTGATTGTTTCGGTGGATATGCCAGAAGGCACAACCGTTCAGCAGGCGCTTAAGGGTTCAGGTTTGTTGGAACGGTTTCCTGAGATTGATGCAGACGATTTAAACGTGGGTATTTTTGGTGCGGTGTGTAAGCCAGAGCAGGTATTAAAAGGGGGGGATAGGGTAGAGGTTTACCGTCCTTTGATCCATGATCCTAAAGACGCAAGAAGACAGCGAGCCATAAAACGTTGACCGTTTGAGCAACATAAATCGATGGATAGCCCAGTAAGTCGGTCTATCCATCATCGTCTCTATTGATTTAAAAGGGCAGTTTGTCGAGGATTGACTGATCCGGTTTTACGTCAGGTTTGCTGGTCTTAGTAGTATCAGAGTTTAGAAAGCTAAAAATCCCGGTTATTTTTTCCCATAGTGTTTTATCCAGGTCACGTGCGGGCACATCAACCGTTGTTTCGTTTGAAGGTTTAACAACAGGAACGTTTCCGGGTTTAAAGTCTCCCTGAATGCTAACTATTTTGTCATTTTCGAAGAATAGTGAAACTTGTTTTTGTTCCCTGTTTTCCCCACTCGGTTGATTAGAGTATAGGTAATACCAACGGTTTTTATGATAGATGTCATCTAGCATAGGTGATCCCATAATAAACTGGACTTGACGTTTATTCATACTGGGGCGGAGTTGATCAATCATGCGCTGCTCAATAATATTACCTTGTTGAACATCGATGGAGTACACACCGGGTAAATTATTCAGGATAGTCGAGCAGGACACCAAGGTCAGGCTGGTTAATAGACTTAAAGAAAAAAGCGACGTTCTCATTTCAGGCTGCGTAATTATTTAAAAGTCAAATCATACAGTATGTTAAATAATAATCCTATAAAACTGTCATGCTATTGACTATTAAAAAGGCTACAATAGTATTCAGATACCCAAATTTAGTATTTAAATGCCCACACGATGATTTAGCCGGAGATTAATATTGGAAACAGATGATTTAAGGAGTGCAGGCCTAAAGGTTACTTTGCCTAGGGTTAAAATTCTGCAAATTCTAGAAAAACAGGTTAATGAACGGCATTTAACAGCCGAGATGGTTTATAAAATTCTGCTGAGCGAAGATGAAGAAATTGGATTAGCAACCGTTTACAGAGTGTTAACGCAGTTCGAAGCCGCAGGCCTGGTTACGAGACATCACTTTGAAGGTGGAAACTCAATTTTTGAATTGGATAAGGGGGATCATCATGATCACATTCTCTGTATGAGATGTGGAAAAGTCGATGAGTTTACTGATGAGATTATTGAAGCCAGACAAAAAGAAGTGGCTGCAAACTTAGGCTATGAACTCACTGATCATGGTCTTTATCTATATGGGTTTTGCCCGACCTGTAAATCATCCTAAATTTTCTTTAATCCTATCGATTTCATGTTTAAACCTTTAATTTTTTATATTGGCTTGCGCTATACGCGAGCTAAACGGCGTACTCAGTTTATTTCTTTTATCACCTTAACCTCTGTATTAGGTATTGCTTTAGGGGTTACCGCCCTTATTACGGTGCTATCCGTCATGAATGGGTTTGAAGCAGAGTTGCGTGAACGTATTCTGGGTATGACCTCTCATGCTACAGCCACTGGAAGGTCAGGGCAGTTAGATGACTGGCAAGTCCTTGATCAGAAGCTAAAAAATTATCCGCATGTTGAAGGTGCGGCGCCCTTTATCACCGGACAAGTGATGATCAATGCGGATCGGCGGGTCAGTGGAACTATGCTGAATGGCATCTTACCCGAGTATGAATCCAGAGTATCTGATGTGGCCAATAAAATGAAGCTAGGTAAGCTTGCTGATTTAGTGCCGGGGGAATATGGCATTGTGCTAGGGGTTGAGTTAGCCAATTATTTAGGGGTCACCTTAAGCGATAAAATTACCGTCATCAGTCCACAGATTAATTCTACCCCAGCAGGTATTGTGCCTAGAATGCGCCGGTTTACGGTGGTGGGTGTTTTTCAGGTAGGTATGTATGAATATGATCGAAATATGGCGCTGATTCATATTGATGATGCGGCTAAGTTATTTCGTATGGATAATGCCGTTTCGGGGTTGCGCATCAAATTGGATGATTTATTTAATGCACCCCAAATTACGCATAGTTTAGGAACTGCACTCTATGATCAGTATCAAGTGAGTGACTGGACTTTAGCGCACAACAATTTTTTTAAAGCCATTCAGACAGAAAAACGGGTGATGTTTATTATCCTGTTACTGATTGTTGCCGTTGCTGCATTTAATATTGTGTCTACACTGGTGATGGTGGTGACTGATAAGCGAGGCGATATTGCAATTCTTAAAACACAGGGACTAACCTCTGGCTCAATCATGGGCATTTTTATGGTGTTAGGATCTATTATTGGTATCGTTGGAACGGCTCTTGGAACGGTCGGTGGCGTTTTGTTAGCGTTAAATGTCGAAACGATTGTGCCCGCGATTGAAAAGCTATTTCAGGTGCAATTTATGGCAGCCGATGTGTATTACATCAGTGAGTTACCTTCTAAGCTGGTTTGGGCAGACGTTTACGCAATTGCGAGTATGGCGTTCTTTTTATCCTTATTGGCAACGATTTATCCTGCTTGGCAGGCGTCCAGAATAAATCCAGCGGAAGTGCTTAGATATGAATAATACCAGTATTTTGACGTGTCGGCAGTTGACTAAACGTTATGACCAAGGCGGTCTGGATATTGACGTGCTTAAGGGTGTTAATCTCGACATCAGCGTAGGCGAACGGGTTGCCATTATGGGGGCTTCGGGTTCAGGTAAAAGTACCTTGCTGCATTTGTTGGGCGGCTTAGAGAAGGCCAGTAGTGGTGAAGTTATTTTGGATGGCGTTAACATTAACAAAGTGAGCAGCGCTAAACTGGCTAAATTAAGAAATAAATCTCTGGGATTTATCTACCAGTCTCATCATTTGTTAGGCGAGTTTTCAGTGCTTGAAAATGTTGCCATGCCTTTGTTGATTGCTGGCGAGTCGGTTAAACAATCTACTGTGCGTGCGATTGAATTACTTAAGCGAGTTGGCTTAGGGCATCGTATTGAACATAAGCCCGGTGAACTATCAGGGGGTGAAAGACAACGTGCAGCGGTGGCTAGGGCGTTGATTAATAAACCTTGTTTAATATTGGCTGATGAACCGACAGGAAACCTGGACAGTAAAACGGCTGATCAAGTTTATCAGTTAATGTTAGAGTTGAATCAAGAGTTGAATGTTAGTTTTTTGGTCGTTACTCATGATCACGAGTTAGCGGCACGTCTGGGTAAAGTCTTACACATGGAAGACGGTTTGATCGTTAGTTAATCAGTCGGGTTTGTTTGTCTATCCTTTGACGGAGCTCATTTAAAGTTAAGCCGTTCGTGGTCGACTCAGTCGAACTATGAATGGCTTATTTGGGGCAGTCTTTACCGGGTACTCGTTTAAGGAGTTTAATGATTGTATCTGCCCTGTGCTTTCTGGCCGGACTTTTAGTCGTACAACAGTTTGCCGTTCTGCCCGGTAGCCTATGGCTATTCATGCTAACAACAGTGGCTGTTATTATGGCATGCTTGCGGTATTGGCGGTGGGCGTTTTTTATCACGGGATTATTGTGGGCGGTCTTGTTTGCTATGTCACGCTTAGCGGAGCGTTTACCTGAAGCGTTAGAAGGTGTTGATATCTCAGTGACTGGGGTGGTCATTGATTTACCTGAACAGAATGAAAGGCAAACCCGCTTTGATTTTAAGGTGCTTCAGTCTACACAACCCCTCCCGTCTAAATTAAGATTAAGCTGGTATTTTCCTGATCAAGCCATTAAGTCCGGTCAACAGTGGTCATTTCTGGTTAAGTTAAAGCGTCCGCATGGCGGTTTGAATCTTGGCAGTTTCGATTATGAACGTTGGCTGTTAACCCAAAACATTGGCGCGACGGGTTCTGTTAGACCTCATCCAAAACCAGAGTTATTAGGCCAAGAATCCGCTTGGCGTAGTATTGCGGTGTGGCGGCAAACTATTACGGATAGGTTATCCGATAGCCTATCGGGTAGTCCCAGTTTAGGCTTAATCAAAGCGCTAACCATTGGCGATGGCAGTGGTATCTCACATAACGACTGGGATATTTTTCGAAAAACAGGTACGACGCATTTAGTGGTAATCTCAGGATCTCATGTGGGCTTAATCGCTGGACTTGCTTATTTTTTAGTGTTTAAAGTATGGGTTAGATTCGGTTCTATTCGCTGCTCACCGCAGACAGTTGCTGCGCTGGTTGCCATACTGGTTGCAGCATTTTATTCGGGATTAGCGGGCTTCTCAGTGCCCACTCAACGTTCGATGGTGATGTTAAGTGTAGTCATGCTGGCGACTATTTTACAACGTAATAGCCGCCCGTTTAATGTGCTGGCAGTGGCTTTATTTTCGGTACTGATTTTTGATCCCTTGTCTGTGTTAGCGGTTGGTTTCTGGTTGTCATTTCTGGCGGTAAGCCTGATTGTTTATGTTGTTTCTGGGCGTTTAAGTACAGCGGGTTATTGGATAGAAATGATTAAAATCAATTGGGCTACATCGGTTGGGTTGGCGCCGTTGTTAGTGTTATTTTTTCAGCAAGTCTCGCTAATCTCGCCGGTTGCCAATTTTATCGCTGTACCCATTATTAGCTTTATCGCGGTGCCCTTAGCCTTGATGGGTGTGGTGTTGATGTTTGGCTTACCACTGATAGCCGCAAAACTGTTTTTTATAGTCGATCTGAGTTTACAAGGCTTAGTGACGCTTTTAGGGTATATGGCAGAATTACCCTTCGCAACGATTAATCATCCTCAGTCTTCTGTGTGGTCATTACTCTTTGCGGTGCCTGGTATTTTATGGTTGCTTGCGCCTCGAGGCATACCCAGTCGATGGTTAAGTTTAGTGCTGTTTTTACCGTTGATATTTACAGAATCAGAAAAGCCTGCTGTCGGTAGTATTAAAATGACGCTATTGGATGTCGGACAAGCTTTATCGTTAGTTGTGCAAACCCAAAATCATTGGCTGGTTTATGATACGGGAGCCAAGTTTTCGGATGATAGTGATATGGGTAAGAGTATCTTGTTACCTTTTTTACGTCAACAAGGTGCTGAGACTATCGATACATTAATCGTCAGTCACGGGGATAATGATCATATTGGTGGCGCTGTTTCCTTATTAAAAGGCTTGCCGGTACAACAGGTATTAACCAGTGCTATGGAACAATTAAAGGCTTATGCACCGAATAAATGTATTGCAGGGCAGACGTGGGAATGGGATAAGGTGAGTTTTACCATTTTGTCACCCCAGCACGCTTTTGTTTCTGACAATAATAATGCCTGTGTTTTAAAAATTCAAACAGCGCAGGGGACTGTATTATTGCCGAGCGATATAGAGACTTCAGCAGAGGCTTGGTTAATTGAGACTTATGGGGATCAACTTAAAGCAGATGTTTTAATTGCTCCACATCATGGCAGTAAAACTTCCTCGACTGTTGATTTTCTCAAGGCGGTTCAACCGGAGGTAGTATTAATATCGGCGGGGTATAAAAATCAGTTTAGACATCCTCATCAAGACATTCTGACCAGGTATAACGATAATCATAGTCAGTGGCTTAATACGGCTTATAAAGGGGCTATTACGTTGAGTGTAAAAGACGGGCGCTGGTTAGTGCAGTCATTACGTGATACGGACGGTAAATATTGGAATAATGAGTGATGCAGGCTAGGAATTATCAATAAGGATACTGTAAAAAATAACTTCCCGAAATTTGAATTATAAAACTGAAGCAATGATAGGATACTACAAATAATTAACTGCAGACGAATGACAAAGAATGACAGGTTACGAAAAAAGCATTGAGATCAAAATGCAACGAT
>CAIMEB010000253.1 GCA_903839855.1 uncultured Methylococcaceae bacterium | reverse complement strand
TTAGCTAATGGCATGGATATAAACCTTCATTGTACAATGAACTGAAGGTTTGTGTTCATTTGTACATCGAAAGAAACCCGTTTTCATGACGTTATAAAGCCAAGAATTGCATAAAGTGTAAACCGGTAAATGAAGGATGCCCACAAATGCATTAAAAGTTCAGTTGATAGCTATTGACCCCACCGATAAAAATCAGACCGGCAATCCCAAGACGTGGACAAATACCTTGGTGATTAGAAACCGTTTTAACGAAATATCAAGGCAAGTCGAACTTTTTGTCGCCCCTAAAGGGTCTATCCGTTATACCCTTGATGGCTCAGAACCCAGAAATGGCCTTTCGTACACAGGGCCCATCACTATTGGTGATCAAGCCGCTAAAATTAGCGTGTTTGCAGAATGTGAAGACTTAGAAGCCAAACGACAGTTTAGTTTCGCAGAGTCGGGCTCTACAGAAGTACTGATGATCAAAGAGAAACCGGCACAACTGTATAGCCCTACCCCTAAAACTTTAGATAATGCCGCTAAAACGTATGAAGGGATAAAGTTTGCTAAAGACAAAAATATCACCTTTGAACAAGTGACCCTGATTATTGGTTCGGCACCCAAAGTGATTCATTTATCACTGGGTGAAATGAAGATTGAGGCTGATTTTATAGAAAAAACCTTATTACATTTACAAAGCCTGGTGCCACCTGAAGCCCCCGTCATTATGAAGTTTAAAAAAGCTAATGCGTTGACAGGTTATGATTTGGAACAATTTGCTAAAACGCTGGGCATCGAATTGCATAATGATGAGGTCATTCAGGCATGACACACACCACCGACTTTGGAGCCCCCTCTGAATTTGGCACGCATTGTTTTTATGTCGAGATATCGGCCTCACCGCGTGAAGCTGTGCGTATCTTTGAAGATTATGGTTTTGACGGTGATGAAAGTCGCAGGGAATCCACCGAATGCCGCAGCATTCTGGCGCGTGAGCTTTGGACAAAGATTAGAGATGATGCCCGTCGGGATTTTAATGAGCGTCTTAAAGCCAAGAAACAAAGCACCGGCACATGGCGTACAGGCACCGTTAAACTTGATCGTTTCTTAGGAAGAGAACTCTGTGTTTTAGCTTGGGCCGCAGAACATGCCAGCCCCGCTGAATGTGCCATCATTTGTCAAAAATGGTTAGCCTTACGACCCGAAGAACGCTGGTGGTTTTATGCCAAGACCGCCGCCGAAGCCCGATTAGCAGATCAAACCCAACGCGGTTGGCGTAAAGCTTTGTATTGCGCGTTGTCGGATGGTGAAAATATAGCACTGGGACAAAAAGTAAAACCCAAAAACAAGAAGCAAAAGGAAGAGGAGATAATCTTTATGGATATTTTTGACTTTGAAGAGAACTAGTGGTTAAGTGAACCGACATCAACAGAGGTTAAGGCGCTATGAAAACAATAACAGAGGACTTAGAGCTTGATGATGAAGCACTTTCAGCATTAAAAGCACTGTGCAAAGAAACACGTATGACACCTTCTAAAACAATACAAGCCGCCATTACAGCTTACCGTCGAATGAGTGCCAATGAAAAATATTTGGGCAAAGGCGAGCTAGATTTAGTCGAAGATTTGGGAATGTGTGACGGAAGCGTGTCATTTACTGAGTAAAGACAGCCGACAAATTTTGTTGAAATGGATTCGAGCATTTGGGGTGAATATTCATGCAAGCCAAGAACACGAATTATCAGACATGGCGGCTTACATGGCAAAGTATAGTAATGTCTCAAATGGTCACGGTGCCGATTTTGCAGACGTAGCTTTGGTATTCTTGGCTGCCCGATTGAAAACAACGCATATATTTACAATTGATAGAGCGGATTTTAATACCTATCGTACAAGGTCAGGAAAACCTTTTAACCGTTTGTGGGTAAACAATTAATCATTAACAGCAGAGAGAATGAACCATGCAAGCCTATTATGAAATAGAAACCGAGGAAGGGCGGGACTAGTTTACGATCTAGCTTATTTGGAATTAGTTTTACGTTATCATGTTGAGAACACTAAAAAGAGAATCAACTCATGCAAATCGCAATCAATCTTCCCAATGAGTTTGTGGCTTTACAGCCTGTAAATGAAATTGAGCATGATATACGCCTTAGCTATGCGCTATGGTTATTTAAAAATGCAAAAGTCACTTTATCAAAAGCGGCAGAATTAGCTGCAATGGATATTTATGCTTTTATGGCAGAATGCAAAAAAAATGAAGTGCCGGTTATCAACATAACAAAAGCTGAATTGCTTGAAGAATTAGCGAACATGAATGCCCTATGATTTTAGCTGATGCCGGTGAAACAGAGGCAATGCTCTTATATAAACAAATTGATGCTGATAAATTATTGATTGATGATCAGCGCGGTCGTAATGTTGCAAAAATTAATCATATTGAAACAATCGGTTCATTAGGTGTGTTACTTGTTGCAAAGCAACGAGGACTGATTAACGAAATTGCCCCATTATTATCTTTACTCGAAAACTCAGATATCTATTTGAGCAAACAAATAATAGTTACTGTTCTTGAATTAGCAAACGAAACACTTGGATGATTAACAATGCTTAAACCCTTTGAGTGGCAAGATAAACCTGCCTTAATTGAACATTTGTTTCCGGTGCAGAAGATTTCTGCAGAAAGCTTTAAAGAGCAAATGGCGGGGGCGGGTAAAACACTGACAGCCCTTGGCAGTTATTGGAAAGGTCGTAAGCCACTCATTCTTAATAAAGCCTGTATCTTGGGTGCCTTACTGCCTGCCACTGATAATCCATTAAAAGACCTTGAGATATTTGAGTTATTAATGGGTATGGATAGGCAATCTCTTGAACTTCGGCTTGAACACAAAAATGATAAAGCCAGTCGTTTTTTTCTGGCACAAGAACAAGAAGTCGAGGCCAGCGCTACTTATAACGAATGGGTTAGAGCAGCGTCCCGTCCTGAAGAATGTGGTGATGCTCTTTTTACTCACGTTTGGGATAGCGTCAATGCCCACCTTGGAACCTTGGCTTTTTCATTCCCTGAGTTAGTTGAGCAAATCGGTATAGCCCGTTTTGGTCATAGACCACGGGTGGCTGATGTTTTTAGTGGTAGTGGACAAATTCCTTTTGAAGCCGCTCGATTAGGTTGTGATGTTTATGCATCAGACTTAAATCCCATTGCTTGTATGTTGACATGGGGCGGTCTTAATATCGTTGGCGCAAGTCCACAAAAGCGTCTTGAAATAGATAAGGCACAAAAAGATCTCGCAGAAACAGTACAGGCAGAGATTGATTCTTTGGGTGTTGAAACTGATGGTAAGGGTTGGCGAGCAAAAGTTTTTCTTTATTGTGTTGAAGTCGTTTGTCCTGAAAGTGGTTGGAAAGTGCCATTATTACCGACATTTATTATCAGCAGAGGATCTAAAGTCATCGCAAAATTAGTTCCTGTTCATGCTGAAAAACGTTATGACATTGATGTTGTATATGTGGAAACGGCTGCAGAAGTTGAGGCCGCAAAATTAGGTTCAATACAACAAGGTGAAGTCATTCATTCGCCTGATGGTAAAACAATTTATCGTACAAGTATCAACACAATTAGAGGCGATTACAAAGACGGTAAGGAAAATAAAAATCGCCTGAGATTATGGGATAAATTAGATTTTATTCCTCGTGTTGATGATATTTATCAAGAGCGCCTCTATTGTGTGCAATGGATGAAAAAAAAGTCACAGTTATCATCCCAGTTTGACTATGAATTTCGTACTGTAACAAACGAAGATATTGCTCGAGAACAAAAGGTGATTGATTTTGTAGGCGCTCATCTTGCTGAGTGGCAGGAAAAAGGCTTTGTTCCTGATATGGTGATTGAGGCAGGATCTAAAACTGATGAGCCTATTCGCACAAGAGGCTGGACACATTGGCATCATTTGTTTTTCCCTCGTCAATTACAGATTTTTGGCTTGATGAAGAAACATCAAAAAAACCCCGAGATTAGTCTTAATTTAGCAAGAATGTTGGACTGGAATGCTCGACTTTGTTCTTGGAGGGGAGCTGTTGGTGCAGATGCAAATGCCCATATTTTTACAAATCAAGCATTGAATACTATTTGGAATCCACCCTCTCGGTCATGGGGTAGTTGTCAAAGTCTTTGGATAGAATCAAATCACGCCAAAATAGTTGGCAAGACGCAGGTTTTTTCACATACTGCTCAAAATCTCGAAACAGAAAATGACATCTACATCACCGACCCCCCTTATGGCGATGCCGTCAAATACGAGGAAATCACCGAGTTCTTTATCGCCTGGTTACGTAAGAATCCCCCCGCCGAATTTGCGCATTGGACTTGGGATAGTCGTCGTTCGCTTGCCATCAAAGGTGAAGATGAAGGCTTTCGTCAAGGCATGATTGCCGCTTATCGCAAAATGGCTGAAAAAATGCCGGACAACGGTATTCAGGTACTCATGTTCACCCATCAAAGCGGCTCAATCTGGGCAGATATGGCTAACATCATTTGGGCCAGCGGTTTACAAGTGACTGCGGCGTGGTATGTGGTCACAGAAACCGACTCCGCTTTACGTCAAGGTGCCAATGTTACCGGCACTATTATGCTGGTGCTGCGTAAACGCCATAAACAGCTAGCCACCTTCCGTGATGATTTGGGCTGGGAGATTGAAGCCGCTGTAAAAGCGCAAGTAGAAGCCTTGGTGGGCTTAGATCAAACGATCCGGTTACAAGGGTCAGAGGGGCTTTATAACGATGCCGACTTACAAATGGCGGGGTATGCGGCGGCGCTTAAAGTACTGACCGCTTATTCAACTGTTGATGGTAAAAACATGGTGGTTGAAGCCGAAGCACCGCGCCAAAGAGGGGTAAAAACCTTTGTCGATGAGTTGATTAATTTCGCTGTTTTAACCGCTGTGCAATTCTTGGTGCCCGTAGGCTTTGAAAAAGCAGAGTGGCAAAAGCTGGCACCGGTGGAGCGGTTCTATCTTAAGATGACTGAGATGGAACATCAGGGCAGTAAATCCCTGGATAAT
This sequence comes from uncultured Methylococcaceae bacterium, assembly GCA_903839855.1. GTDB lineage: Bacteria > Pseudomonadota > Gammaproteobacteria > Methylococcales > Methylomonadaceae > Methylobacter_C. The sequence goes on along the minus strand of CAIMEB010000253.1, from coordinate 6,533 downwards.
TACATCAATTTTGCCAAGGCTTTCCAAGTGCATCATTATGATCAGTTAATGAGCGATACTTCAAAAGCTAATGCCGCACGCCTTAAATTATCAACTGAGTTTAAAGGTTCTCTGATGTCGGGTGATGCAGAAATAGCGCGTACTCCCTTGCGTGCATTGCTTTATGCACTGTATGAGTTAAGCAAAGAAATTGAAATAGATGATGTATTACTGCATCTCATGGATAACTGCGCTGATTACACTCAAACGAAAACCTTACTGGCCAAGATGGCGGATTACCTTGCCGAAAAGCGCGGTAGTTTAAAAGCCACCAAGACCTTTCAACCGGATGTAGAAGCCAGTGCCGCACGGGTTTTAGCCGAGGCTATTCGTAATCAGCGGTTATAAAAACATTGAGGAGATATTTATGCAATTAGCAATTGAATTACCTGATGAATTAGGGCAAGAACTGATGAAAAAGGAAAATGTAGAACTATTTGTTCAGGAAGCGATTAGAAAAATGTTGCAGTACGAAAGCGCTTTAAAAAGTGAACAAAAAGCGGACATACATTTACCCATTACACAATCACTTCTGGGAATTCTTAAAGGTTGCGATATTGATGAAGAAGATTACAAGCGGCATTTAGAGGAAAAAGAGTTACCCACAGATATTATTATTCCTGCGAAAATAACGCTGACTGAAAAAAGCATGAGCCAAATAATTGATCTACTAAAAAATCCGCCACAGCCAACACAGGCATTAACAAATCTAATGAGTGATGATTGAATTGGAACTGCAATCAATAGCCCCATTGGAGTGAGTGATGAAACTTGTCGAGTTTAAGCATCTAAAGGGTTATTTTTTTATTTTAACATTTGAAAACGGTGAAACTAAAGAAACCGATTTGACAAGCTTGCTGGCAAAGCATGTTGATGAAACTAATTTAAGTACCGCTCAACTTAATAAAGACTGGGGATGTTTAGAGTTTAATGGCGGTGCTGTCGATATAGAACCAAAAACTTTATACCGGTATGCCACAAAAGAAGACAATAATTCACCCATCACACGATCATTATTGGGCGTTTTAGCGGAACCGACTTGTTTGGACGAGCCAAATTACAAGCAACACCTTTAACTGTCTCTTGAACTAAATCAACATGACCCTGCGCCGCTTTTCTTCCCGTACTGAAAGACTGGATACTGAGTTTTTAGCCAACTCTTTACAGGGGGCTGTTAAATACTTTCGTATTGCCGGTTACTTTCGTAGTTCTATTTTTGAATTGGTTGGAGAAGAACTGGCGCAAATACCCGAGGTGAAGATTGTTTGTAATTCAGAGCTGGATCTGGCTGACTTTTTGGTCGCAGGCGGTCGAGATACGGCTCTAAAGGAACGCTGGAATCAAGTGGATGTTGCCGCAGAGGCACTTTTAAAACAAGACCGTTATCAACGCCTTGATCAATTACTGAAAGCCGGCAATGTTGAAATTCGGGTAGTGCCTAAAGAACGTTTATTCCTGCATGGTAAAGCCGGTTCTATTTATTATGAAGATGGCAGTCGAAAAGCCTTTGTCGGCTCAGTGAATGATTCTAAAAGTGCTTTTTCTCAGAATTATGAATTAGTCTGGCAAGATGATGATGAAGCCAGTGCCCAGTGGGTTGAAGATGAGTTTTGGGCGCTCTGGGAACAAGGCGTACCCTTACCGGAAGCCATCTTAGCGGAGATAGAAAGAGTTTCTAACCGTCAAGAAGTGACAGTCACTGTTTTAAAACCCCATGAAGTGCCTGCCGCTGCCATGGCTGAAGCCCCGATTTATCGCGGGGGTGAACAATTACAACCGTGGCAACGCTCTTTTGTCACTCTGTTTTTAGAACACCGAGAAACGTATGGTAAAGCCCGTTTATTATTAGCCGATGAAGTGGGGGTGGGTAAAACCCTGTCGATGGCTACCAGTGCGCTAGTGACGTCGTTATTAGGTGATGGCCCGGTTTTAATTATGGCGCCATCTACCTTAACGCTGCAATGGCAACTTGAAATGAAAGACAAACTGGGTATACCCAGTGCGGTGTGGTCTTCTCAGAAAAAAGTCTGGATCGGTGTAGAAGGTCAATTTCTTTCTCCCAAGGGTGAAGCAAAATACATTAAACACTGCCCCTATCAAATTGCCATTATTTCAACGGGGCTGATGATGCAGCAACGTGAGCAGGGGGACTTTGTTAAAGAAGCGGGCTTATTACTCAAAAATCATTATGGTACTGTGATTCTTGATGAAGCCCATAAAGCGCGTATTAAAGGCGGTGTGGGTCAAGACGCCATGCAATTTAATAATTTATTGGCGTTTATGCATCTAATGGCTAAACGCACACGACATCTTATTTTAGGCACAGCGACCCCGATTCAAACGCATGTCCGTGAGCTTTGGGATCTATTAGGGATTTTAAATAGTGGTGCTGAGTTTGTGTTAGGGGATGCACTTTCGCCTTGGCAAGATTATGAAACAGCGATCCCGATGGTAACGGGTGAATCCAAACCCCTTAATGAAGAACAAGCCTGGCATTGGCTTAATAATCCCTTACCGCCCGGTAATGAGCATCATACCGTGCAGAACATCAGAGACTTAATGGGCATTAAGCCTAAGGTTTTTGGTTGTTCCCAGCGCTTTGAAGATCTGGATTATTTGATCCAAAGTATGTGGCTGTCTGATTGTTTAGAGGATAATTTCTTTCGTCTCTATAATCCAGTGCTTAGACATACGGTGCTGAGAAAAAGAAAACAATTAGAAGACGATGGCTTGCTGGAACGGGTCGGTGTTTATACGCATCCGCTGTCAAAAAGAAATGATCTGTATCAAGCACGGTTTGTAGGCTTAGGGATTCCAACTAATACCCCGTTTGAAGTGGCTTATAAAAAAGCTGAAGAGTTTAGCCAGTTATTACAAAAGCGTACTCAAAAAGGCGGCTTTATGAAGTCGCTGATGTTGCAACGAATATGCTCCAGTTTTGCCTCAGGCTTAAAAACGGCTCAACGCATGTTGGATCGCACGCTTATCGAAGTCGATGATAATAGTGATGAAGTTGAGCATCTGTTATCTGAAATGTCACCCGCAGAGATAGAGTGTCTACGTGAAATTATTCATCAACTCACCCGCCCCGAAGCGGTGGATTCTAAACTGGGTACGGTCAAATGGTTTCTCACTGAGTTTCAATCGGATGGAAAAATCTGGCTGGAACATGGCTGTATTATTTTTAGTCAGTATTACGATACCGTTGAATGGATTGCTAAAGAGTTAGCCAAGTCTTTTAAGGATGAGGTGGTGGCTGTTTATGCGGGTGCTGGTAAAAGTGGCATGTTTAAAGGTGAACAATTTAATACTGTTGACCGTGAAGTTATAAAAGCGGCGGTAAAATCCCGTGAAATTCGCTTGGTTATCGCAACCGATGCGGCCTGTGAAGGTCTTAATCTACAAACACTGGGCACGTTAATTAATGTTGATTTACCGTGGAACCCGTCTCGATTAGAGCAACGTCTGGGTCGTATTAAGCGGTTTGGTCAAGCCAGAAAGTGTGTGGATATGCTTAACCTGGTTTATAGCGAAACCCAAGATGAGAAAGTCTATAACGTCTTATCAGAAAGGCTTAAAGACACCTATGATATTTTTGGCAGTTTGCCAGATACGATTGATGATGACTGGATACAGGAAGAATCTGAATTAGAAGCCCGTATGGACGCTTATATGCACGAAAGAAAGTCGGCAGTCGATGCCTTTTCAGTTAAGTACCGTAGCACCTTAGATCCCAAAGCTAACCTTTGGGAGCGTTGTTCAATGGTGCTATCGAGGCGGGATATTATCAATACGTTAAGTGAGCCTTGGTGAGGTTGATAACAAATGCATAAACTATTTGAATGACTGTAACAAGATTAGGAAATGATTAAGATGTGTACGCAAGAAAACAACTTATTTCAGCATGGTGCCACTTGGTTACGCGCCGACTTTCACTTACATACAAAAGCGGATGGTGAGTTCTTATATTCAGGTCAAGAAAATGACTTTATCACTGATTATGTTGATGCGTTGGAAAATGCAAACATTCGAATAGGTGTAATCACTAATCACAACAAATTTGCTAAAGCAGAGTTTGATGCTTTACGTAAAAAAGCTAAAAAGAAAGCCATTTTTTTATTACCTGGCATTGAACTGTCTGTCAATGATGGTGGTAATGGTATCCATACGCTGATTATATTCAGTGATGAATGGCTTAATAATGGTCAGGATTATATTAATCAATTTCTTAATATTGCTTTCGAAGGTAAAACACCGGATCAATATGAAAATGAAAACGCTAGATGCTCGTTAGGCTTGATTGATACCATTAAAAAACTCGAAGGCTATCATAAAGATTTTTTTCTAGTTAAAAACGCCTATCCAGCTGAAATTGAAGGGTCCGACCCAAAGAATTTACAGTCTATTGGTAAAGGTCAACAACGTAGCTACTTAAAAGTCGGTGAGTTTTCTTTTAATTCAGTTAAGTTTGCTTTAATAGATCACGAAAATCGTGTTAACCCGTCCGTTGAGCCATACAAGCATTCGTATATCAGAAGTATTCAATTTGAAGGGGGAACATTAGCAGGAAAAACTATCTATTTCTCACCTGAACTAAATACCTTTATTGGTATTCGAGGTAGTGGTAAATCTTCAATTCTGGAAGTCTTGCGTTACGTACTTGATATTCCTGTTGGAGAAAAGGCAGGTGACCAAAAATATAAGCAGGATTTAATTGGTTTTACCCTAGGCAGTGGTGGAAAGGTTATTATTAATGCCGTGGATCGTAACGGCTTATCTTATGAAATACGCCGTATCTGGAAAGAAAATTATTCTACTGTATCTATAGATAACAAGTTACAACCCGGGGTTTCAATTCGAGAAACAGTTCTGCATAAACCCATTTATTTTGGACAAAAAGATCTCGCCAGCACCGGCGATGGTTTTGAAAAGGATTTGGTGGAAAAATTACTCGGTGACAAACTCGACGACATTCGTCGTAAAATAGCGGAACAAAAGATTAATGTCTGTGATGCCGTTGACCGCTTAACAAAAATTGCCAATGTCCAAGACCAGATTGCCGAACAAAACCAGATTAAGCTGGATACAGAACATCGGCTTCAGTTTTTTAAAGATCATGGGATAGAAGAGAAGCTACAAAAACGTCTGGATTTTGACAGTGATCTGAACAAAATGAAAAAGGGCGTTGACCTTGTCAAATCTTTCAATGAGGGGATAACAAACCTTCTGGCACAACACGAAGATGATTTGCTCAATTTTCAAGGTTATGTATCAAAACATAATGAGACGTTATTTAGACAGTTTTTTGACATTTATGACAAGGTAATTCAATTTCTTCATACCACTAAATCTGATTTACAAAGAACTCGATCAATCCAGAATGAACTTTCTGAAAAACATCAAGAACTTATTACTATCAGGCAAGGTTTAGTTGATGAGTTTGCTGAGATTGAACGAAAACTGGCTGATGAATTAAAGACAAGTGCCAACACCAGTGTCAGCTCTGATGAATTTTTAAAACTCAAACAAAAGCTAACACACACCGTTCAACTATTGTCCGCACTGACAAAACAAAGTCAACAGACAGTAAAGCTAGAGGCTGCACTCAAACAAGAATTACAACTACTGAATGACTTATGGCATCAAGAGTTTATGCATATTAAAACGGTGCTTGATGAGGTGTCACATACAAATTCGGCCCTGCTCATCACTGCGGGGTATAAGGAAGATAAGCGTTCAAATCTTGACTTTATGAAAAGTCTATTTAAAGGCAGTGGGCTTCGGGATTCGACCTACCAAGGGCTTATTCAACAATACCCTGACTTTATGGCTATTTATACCGACTTTGATAAAGCAAAATCTTCATTTGGAACAAACCCACAAATACTTGCAGATTTGTTTATCCAAAATCTAAAAGTACTTTTAACTTTTCAGACGCCTAATAAGTTTACCATTTCTTATCGTGGCAAAGAACTACAGCACCACTCCTTAGGTCAACGGGCTTCTGCCTTAATTTTGTTTATATTGAGTCAGCAAGAGAATGATGTGATTATTATAGATCAGCCAGAAGATGACCTGGATAACCAAACGATTTATGAAGATGTCATTAAGCTGGTGCGCCAAATGAAGCCTAAGGTGCAGTTTATTTTTGCAACACACAATCCAAATATTCCCGTTTTGGGTGATGCCGAGCAAATACATGCGTGCTCTTTTATGGATAATACTATTTCTGTTCAAAGCGGTGGCATTGATGACCAAGCACAACAAAAAACAATTGTGGAAATAATGGAAGGTGGTAAAGAAGCCTTCAATCGCCGAAAGGAAATCTATCAAATATGGAAACCCTAGAACTTTTTATACTTCACGCGGGCATAGATGCGGATTTTGTAAAAAGCTGAAACTTTGGATTCAAAAGCGTTTTCACCTGATCCTTATAAGTCGATTTCACCTTGTTGAGACAATCGTCAATAGCTTCCTTAAATTCAGAAAATGTT
>CAIMEB010000252.1 GCA_903839855.1 uncultured Methylococcaceae bacterium | reverse complement strand
GATTTTTATGCATCTCTTCTAAGGTGAGAATTTCTTGCGAGGTGAGCTGTTTTATATAGAGCATTTATAATTTAAAAATGACTCTATCATACGCTAAACATGCCAGGCCTTAGTTAAATTAATTATTCATAAGTACTTAGTGCGCCACTCATTAGCAAAGTCATGCCCGAAACTTCTTTCAGGCTTGTTTAACATAAAACTCCACTCATCAACGTTGTTAGTATTACCCAGCCAATAACCGTCTCTGTTAAGAAGCATCGCAACGTGCTCATTCATTTGCATTTCATTATGAAATACCTTGAGAAGATAATCACCCAGATAATTGAACAGGAGTATACCTTTCTTGTTACCCGTGCTATCAAACACCGGTGTACCAAAACGAATCGTCGGCTTGTATGGAATCTCCACCCTCCCTGCTTCAACATTCAGGTCAAACGGAGAGACATAGACTTCCCCCTCATTTAGCCTGAACACATCGTGGAAGAAATAACGTGATGCCTTATTTTGTAACTTATCCTGCGTAACAATGGCAGGAGTGCCCTCGTTAAAATTGATACGGATCACTTCTTGACCACTAGCGTCCAGATAGCGCAATTTGTCGTAACGGCTCTTGGCTTTAGAAATTCTTAAAAAAAACTGTGCAAGATCATCACGCTGGATCGTACTGCCACTGTCCAGATACCGCCGCAATGAAGGCAAGTTGGCGAATACGTGCACGTCTGAATCGATCTCTTCAAAATCTTGCATCATATGTGTTTTGGCCGTCTGGATATGTGCATTTTCAAGCAACTCTATTCTATTGATTTCTCTTTGCTTTTCAAATTGAGCATAAAAGAATAAAAGGATAGAAATAACAACAGCCATAGGCAAATAAATAAGAGAAAAACGCTTGAGTAATGCTTTCATAGTAATGACTTGATGATTTATATGATATTTATATGATTATTTATATGATTATCTTATAAATATATCTATATAAGTAACTGGGAACGCTCTTTGTAAAAGTTTCCAGTTATTTGATTGGACGTAAAATTTCAACGATTAATAGTAAAGCGGCTTTGTGTATTATGGCATTAAATACACTTAAGTCATATGATAAAAAAGCCATACTACTGCGAGCAGTGGCTTGATTGAGTTAGCTCCGATAGATCAAATTCACACAGAAAGCATTTTGCTGGCAGTGTTTATCTGCCAACAGACGTGTTGCATAGCTGTTGATTAATCAACTTATTGCTAGTCAAAGATAGACCTATCTCAGTTGCGAACACGGCCACCTCCAGTGGTGGCGCCGAATTAACTTCAGAAGCTATTAAAGCACTTATTGCCGATAACCAAACGACTTACATTGAGCGCATACATGAATTACAGGGAGCGGCTCAAGGCCTTCTGGTTGCAATCGATGCAAAAAATGTCCAAGAACTGGAAGATGCGGGTGGTAGGGTTGAGCAAGCTTGCGAACAATGCCATAGCCAATTTTGGTATCCTGGCGATAATAAGCCTAAGTAAAATCGCTTCATCACTGAAGTTGGTAGTCACCACTTTAATTCTTTGTCTGAACGAAAATGCTGTAGACCGTTCTATTTGTTATACTACTTACATATTGAAGTTTTCTGGAGTTTGTTATGGCAACTATTACGTTTGATACATTAAAGTTTGTCGAAAAGCTTGAAAAGGCTGGAATGTCGAGAGATCAGGCCTCTGCTATTGCAGAAGCCCAGAGAGATGCTTTTTCTGAAGCAATGGATTCACAAATAGCTACAAAAAGCGATCTTTTAGAAATGGAGAATCGATTAATTAAATGGGGTTTAGGTTTGGCACTTGGTCAGATAGCTATTATTGCTGCACTGGTTAAGATGCTATAACCATCAGCCTGTTTAATTTCCAATGCCTAGGTGGAGCGCATTCAACGTTGAGTCACTTCATAAAAAAGGTCGAGCGTTATTACGGCGCCGACCTTTACCTGTTAAACTAACTTAATCTGCAGCAAAACAATAGAAATAACCTGCACCACCGGTGCTTACCAGATTCTCTTGACTACAGCCACGACTAGCATGAGTTGAGTTCCATGATACGTTACCCCCCGTAGCTCCTCTGTTAGTACGATCGGAGTGACCTACTTGAACGGTGCCTTCTGTACTACTGGTGAAATTTTTGCAGGTATGATCAGCACTGTCCGTATAAGCTCTACCATCAGGTTTCGTTCCTGTAATAATGTCATGCTGGTTAGTTGTTTCACCAACTCCTTTGATTTGATCACCTTTTTCAGTCAGCGTTGTCGTACGATGTACGTTGTTGCCCAACTGCCCCAGTTCTACAGTATCACCGTGTAAATGAGCTAAATCATTAGCAACAATAGCGCCTTTAAGTACCTATGTAAAATTAATTTAACTTAACTTTTAAGAAAAGTCTACGGTGAAAGATAGTCCAATATTAGCAAGCACATCAAATAATTCTCTTTTGAGATCAGCAAAAGACTTATAAGCGTCAAAAGGCAACCAG
>CAIMEB010000251.1 GCA_903839855.1 uncultured Methylococcaceae bacterium | reverse complement strand
TCAAAATTACCTATGGTCAGCACGCAGCCGTTTTTAAATGACTCTAAATGAGATAAGCCTCTAATTAAACGCATGATTCTTTTTAAGAGATAAAAAGATTTTTATTCTACCATGCGAACCCATTAAATGCGGCAGCGATGTCATACACAGATTGAATTTGTCGATTTCCTAAGAACTCAGTTAGAGTAAGATTTGTTTAGATCATATCTTGAAAGATAGGCGCAACGGTATTATTTAAGGGGATGTGGACAGTGTGAACTGGGTGTGAATGATGAGATGTAAAGACAGGTCACGACCTGTCTCTACGTTTTTCAGTAATTAAATCAGGTAATGATTAAAACCCGTGTATTTTTTGAATTACCCACCTACAGATACACTAATCACATCACTCCACTGCCCTACCTGTTCATCATGTAACAAATAAATGGCCTTATACTTCCAGACCTGACTGTTGCCTGTTACTGGGAGCGGGTATTTGTCGGTGGTATTGGGCTCGGTATTAATGGCTAAGTGAATAAAACTATTGCTATCACCGCGATCGACCCAAATTTCTATGGCGGCAGCATGGCCTTTAGTCCAGCATATAATCGGATGTCCGGCCTGATTTTGAATACTTAAAATGGGTTTCCAGGTACTCGGATCAATAATTTGTGTCGCACCGATTAACCATAAATCTTTACCAATGGCATCGGTGAAGTTCTTATTGGCTTTGATCAGTGCAACTAACGCCGATAAGCGCGGTATGACACCGGGGCTAACCGCTGAGGGTATGGGCTGAGCCACTGCGGGTGGCATTGGCCAAATCGCTGAACCACTGGTACCATCACGCAGTTGATTTTTATAGGCCGTCCAGTTTTGTGAGTAGGCCTGCATATCGTTTGCACTCTGCAGGGTATAACGGAAACTGCTGCTATCTGCATTCAGTATATTCAAATCATCCCCAGAAATATTCAATAAGTTGGCATACGGGGGTAAGGCTGTGCTCAAATGGTTGAGCAAATCTGCTTTGCCGCCATCGGTTACTGGCATAAATGTTGTTGTGCTCATAATAATTAGTTCCTTTGAAGTAATCAATTTAGTACATGCTGCAGAACTTAATAAACAGTCTGCAATGATTTTTTAGCATCCTGCTATTGTTAATAGGCATCTAGCCGAAACGGTGGATCACTGGCCAACGCTATAGCGCTGTTTTAGTAAGCTGATTGAGCGCTAGAAAATTATAATAATCTGAAAATAATGATTTCTGAGCGGTATAACAATACGTTGTAGTACTGGAACTCCAGGGTGAAGCGCTGGAAAGTCGTACTTGATAGGTACAAAAGGTCAGTGCATGACTGTAAAAATACGTTTAATTACTGGCCCAACCTTTTAAAGTACTCCAAAATTATTTTTAAGCGCTAGGCTGTTTTAAAAAGAGCCTATCAATCATTCTTCAGCACTCCACTGGACTTTTTGAGTACTCTAAAATGCTTCCTCAGTGGCCTGTTAAGTGTTTTGAGTCAGTTTTAGAGTCACTGAGTTAGTACGCCAGATAGGCCGAGTGGTCGGCTAGGTTGCTGAAGCACTTGGCTAAGTGTTTCTAGTCATCAAACTTGATTGCTGGAATTAAATTTATCATTGCCTAGCGCGATTTAAACGTTGATAAGCGCAAATTAACAGAGCTTGACCAGTACATCCAAAGAATTAATTGCTAATTCAGGTGGCTTAACGAGAACTATAGGCTTATTTATATAAAGCGCAAGGTAAATATTGTTTATCTTATGAATGGGTATTATTTGGGCGGTTTTGCTTTGCGCTTGAGGGTGTTTAATGATGCGTTATACAGAAGAAAGCAGGTACTTGGATACACGCCTGATTGAGTCGATTTTGAGTTTCCGAATTGGGTCGTATAAAAAATTTGCTAACGTAGATTTTAATGCGTACATCCATGTATTTACATTGTTATTGGTTTAGCGTAACTTATTTATTAAATATAGTTTTTTGGAGCGATTAATGCACACCACACGCCTATTTAAAAATGGAAACTCACAAGCGGTACGTATTCCATCAGATTTAGCCTACGATCGTATTGATATTCCACTTGAAATTGAGCGAAAAGGTGATGAAATTATACTTCGTCCGGCCCGCCAGACATTGAAGCATGTTTTAGATAAGTTCGCTAGTTTCTCAGATGATTTTATGAGTGAAGGTCGGGAAGATCATGAGCAAATTGAACGAGAGTTGCTTTAATGGCTAGATACATGCTTGATACAAATATATGTATTTATTTGATGAAGAATCAGCCTAAGGAAGTTGCTGAGCGCTTTGCACAATGTTATGTGGGGGATTGTCGTTATGTCTGCCATAACCTATGCAGAGCTAGAATATGGTGTTGCTAGATCCGTTGATCCAGAAAAAGAACAACGGAACTTGTTTAATTTAATTCAAGATATTAAGGTCGTACCTTTTGATGCAGATGCCAGCGTGGCTTATGGTCCAATTCGTATGGCAACGCGTGACAGTAAGCAAGATCATCTTGATAAATTGATTGCTGCACACGCCTTGTCATTGAACGTAATTTTGGTAACAAACAATTTAAAAGACTTTGCCAGGTATCCAGGTGTTGTAGCTGAAAACTGGATACATTAATCATTTTTAAATACGATACCCCCAAACACCTTGCCTTAGGCGCAGATGTAAGAGTCAAAGGATAGGCAGAATAAACTTGAATAAAAACTTATAACTACTGTCGTGTGTTTTGCTCATGAGCTGATTATAAGCCTTAGGTCGTTATAATCGCTGCATTATTGTTAAACAGTTGCGTTTGGTAACTGTGGGCGAGGTAAAATTATATTTAAGTTTACTACGACCCTAGTTATTCGCGACCCTAGTTATTCGACCCTAGAGGAACTTGCAAAACTTTGACACCACCCTGTAAAATTATTTTTACTTGGTTGTATTTTTAAGACTGAGTAAGACTGGCGAGGTCATATATGGTCCTCCCCGTATTGAAAGAAAAATTGTACCCCTATATCCTATTCCTTGATGGGTTCAAATATACGCCTGATTTAGTGGATTTGTAGCTGTAGCATTGGCTTCTATAAATAATTTGCTGACGAACAATGAATAGGTTGGGGCTTCTATGAATTGGGGCGTAGGCTTCAGAATCAATTTATATTTAAGTTTGCTCTGATTCATGGCGGACACAAGGTTGTTAGAACGGCTAGCAAGCATGAAGATAAACACAGCCAATGGGTTACAGAAGTGGAGCGGCGCCGAGGAAAAAATATCACAGCGGTTGCCGTAGCCAATAGAAATGCACAGATAGCTTGGGCGCTGCTGACTAAAAAAGAGAATTATCAGGATAAAGCGGCATAAAAGAAGAAAACAAAACGATTAAGAGAAGGACTCAAGTAAAGAACAATTAAGATAGCTAAGAAAGTGTTAGCAACAAATTGCGTAGATAAAATTTTGGCTCTTCCCGATTTCGTGGGGTGAGCACTACATATAGTGTTAGGCATAGCCAAATATCCGCCTACCTTCGACATCAAGCCAGATATGCTGAAATAACCGACCTAAGTCATATATCCCATAACAACGCCGCTTGATGACTTTGATTTTGTTATTGAGACCTTCGACAAACCCACTCGATTGCCGCTGAATGAAATAATTGGTGATTTCATCCATCCACTTCCGTAATGTTCCCACAAACGAATCAAAGCAGTTCAAGTCTAATTCTTGAATCTGCTGAATCCATGCCTCCAACTCTGTAACAGCCTGTGCTTTAGTCAAGGACCTATTGAAAATAGAGGTCATGACTTCTCTGAAAGTATAGACTTGCTGAAGCATGGGTGAATAACGGAACAGTATCAACAGAGGCACCTGTTGTTCCTTGGTTATATCTTCCCAACGCTTCCGAAATATCCACATCACGCCTTTGAGTTCGGCATACTCTTTATCGGACAGAGTCTTTTTAAGGGCACGCATTTCCTGCTTTCTGGCCTTGTCAGCGCAGCCTCGGTAATTCTTGGCAACATGAAACCGATCAACGATGACCACAACCCCAGATAAGGCCTCGTAAACAGCATTGCTATAACCTTCATACATATCAACGCAGACCCGCTGAATAGTGGCTTTTTGTAGCACTGGAATAGCCGCTAGAAAAGCTTTGACTGTGTCTTTCTTTCGATCAGGTAGTACCGCCAATATGTGTTTTTCTCCCTGCTCATTAATGGCTGTGACAATCACGACAAAATCCTTGTGACCTTTCTTCAGCGCAATCTCATCAATGCCGAGTAACGGTATGGTTTTGATAGCCTGCCAGTCAACTGGCTGATGAATATAGCGGTTGATGATCCCTTCCACGGCGGCTTCACCGATACCACGCTTCATGCTGACATCGGTAATCGTGCTATTAATCAAGTCGCGCAATAGCCATTGTTCATAGGCCTTGGTATGCGGGCTTTTACTGTCATACCAACTGCACGTCTGCGTGGTCGTGGGACCGTTATCGCAATCAGGGCATTGATAGCGTTTAGGCTTTATTTTAAGCCAAACGGTTTTATCTAATATTGGCAAATGCCGTAACGTGATCTCGTTGCTATAACCATAGAATTTATCAATCGGTTTGCCGCAGCACTTACAGGTCGTGCCTTTTAGCGTACTGGTAAGCGTTAGCACAAAGCCTTTTTTTGACGACGTATCCAGTTTTTCAATTTGAACATCAGGAATATCCAGGGGGATTTGTATTAGCATGGCTCTCTTATTATCTATTTCCTGATTACCTGTAGGTCGGCTGGTAAGCTTGTTGGCGTTCAGCTATCTTATACTACATGTAGTGGCTACCCCATGAAATCGGGAAGAACCAAAATTTTAAGTGATGGCATAAAAAGGTAACACCTGCATTCCTAAGAACCTGCCGAGGTCTGGGGCCTAATGAGGCCGATACTCTGATAAGGTGAGGAATGTGCAGATTCCATCAGGGCCAGAGCGATTATACAACCTCATACAAAGGCCGGATATATAGTTGCAATATTTCTTTATGTTACAAATTAAATTTTTCTTGCAATATGGGGCGGACCATTTATGAGTCAGTTATTTTACCCCAAAATTGCCATTGCCAACTTAATTTAAACTCTGGATAACCCAGCCACAAGCAATTAATCGCCTGCCAATACTGTCTCTCGCTATTTGCTCCGAGTTTTGGTTGATCATGGATGGGTGTGCGGTTAAGGAATACGAAAATATTTATTGATTTTACAAACTAAAGTTTTAGAATATCAAACGATGAACATATATGCCATCCTTTAAAAAGAATGTCTACAAAAACTATAATTACCAGGTAGAGAAAAAACCATGAAAACAAACAAATTAGTCTTATCAATAACAGCATTAATTTCCTTGTCAGGTTGCATGGCTGCTAAACAATTAGTTGGACCAGAAAAAACATTGACTGAAGACTCATCAAAATTAATTCCGAATAATAGGCATCCTTCATAGCAGCCTAAAAGTAGTTGACACTTTTGATGTCAATAAAAAATTAACAACAAGCTACCGTAGCCATTAAAAAACGGCCAGTGACTTTAAAGATAAACGGCTTAGCTGTTTCTTAAATTTAAGAAATC
>CAIMEB010000250.1 GCA_903839855.1 uncultured Methylococcaceae bacterium | reverse complement strand
TTGCGGCTGATCATCATCTGCCCGAACGTCATTGGTTGATTGGCTTGTTTGCTAAAAACAGCCTAGAGCTATCAGAACGCATGGCGCTGCTCACTGGACGTGTACCAGTGGGAACTGAAGATACCGGAAAAACCGTCTGTGTCTGCTTTAACGTCGGTGAAAAAACATTGCTCAGGGTAATTAAAGATAAGCAGTTGAAGACGCCTCAGGAAGTGGGGCACTGTTTAAAAGCGGGGACTAATTGTGGGTCTTGTATCCCAGAGATTAAAGCGTTGTTGGGATAAATCCATTGTTTCCATTATCCGACCAACGTATTGAATTGAAGGGACAGCCTAGTCCTTTACTTTCAAAATAGCGGACATACGTGGATAGCAACCGTTGACTTGTTGCAATCGGGAAAATGCTTTTTGTTGTGTAAGGTCATACACAATATTTGGCGCCTTTTATACACGCTAATTCTACAAAATGCCAATTCTACTAAATCAGGTGTATATCCTAAAACTGGCTAAATTTAACTATTTTCTGTACTTTTTTGTGCATAACTGTGTTTTTTGCACCAAAATAAGAGAAGGCGTTTGTTTTTTCCTTAGCGGGTGAATTGATGGTTTTTAAATAATTGCTGCTTAATATGTTTTAATTAGAGTAAGTTGGCGGTTTTATGTCCGTTTTTTACTCATGTTAAAAGATTATTAAATAATGGTGTGAAATATGCTATAAAGCTTAATAACTACTCCTGTTTATCTATCAATTGACGCTATTATGACTTCAAAATATACCGCTTTAAAAGATCATGAAACACCGATTAAAGTTTTGTTTACGGGGTATCTCTGTGCTGTTGGCATTGGCTATCTTTTTGCTTTAATCCAGATTTTATTTACACACGGTATGGCAGATGGCAAGTTCGGTTTGTCAATCGATGATATTGTGTACAGCTATTATGGTAACCGTTCGGGTACAGTGCTTGAACAAAAGCTGAATGGCTCCATGAAAGAAAATGCGCCCGAACAAGAGCGTTTCAAAATAATGGAGTGGGTCAGAGATGGGGCAGATGCTGATGATTATAAAGATAAGGGGATTGAAAAAATAGTCCAAACCCGCTGTGTTATGTGTCATAACAAAGAGGCTTCTGGCGTTCCTAACTTTGCGGAATTTGAGGGTTTAAAGCCATATACGACTCAAGATACTGGGGCGACTTTTTCATCGTTAACCCGCGTATCGCATATTCATTTGTTTGGCATTAGTTTTATCTTTATGTTTGTGGGACTAATTTTTAACTTTGCCGAAACACCGACTATGCAGTATAAATGTATTGCTATCGGGATGCCTTATGTCTTTCTGATCGCGGATATTATGTCTTGGTGGCTGACTAAAATTCATCCTGTTTTTGCCTGGTTAGTTATTTTTGCTGGTATGGGCATGGGCATTTCATTTATGTTTATGTGGGTTACGTCTATTATTGAAATGTGGTTGTTTGAGCCGGTATTTGTTAAAGGCTTTGGCTCTCAGTATATAAAATGGCGGGATAGTTCTGAGTCATCTATTGCTGATCAGATATGGGATGTTGTTAAAAAAGTGGCTCGTCAAATTATACCTATCGCGGTGTTCGTAAAAGAACAATGGTTGATACAGGCTTGGCCTGTTATTAAGGACTTGTTTAAAAAGCTTAAAAAGTAAGCATTAACTCAAAGTCTGTATAAGGCTATCATAGGCTTTGAGTCTTAAACTTTAGTTATGACAGAATTTCTTTCTGCGCATTCTATTACGCCTGTGTTAAATCAATGCAGTAAAGCGCCACTGGTCTATATTGGGTACAGTGGCGGTGTTGATTCGCATGTGTTGTTGCATTTGTGCGCGTCTATTGCGGCTCTTAAAGTTAAGATTATCGCGGTTTATATTGATCATGGCTTGCAATCTGAAGCTGCGTCTTGGGCTAGCCATTGTCAATATGTTGCAAACACTATGGGGGTTGGCTTTAAAGTATTACGGGTCAATGCCCATTCCGTTCGGGGTGAAAGCCCTGAAGAGGCAGCCAGAAATGCTCGGTATAATGCCTTTAAGTCTTTAATGACGGTTAATGATGTGTTGTTAGTCGCTCAACATCGTGAAGATCAATTAGAAACCTTTTTCCTGCAATTAATGCGGGGTAGCGGTTTACGTGGTTTATCAGCCATGCCTCACAGTCTACCTTTTGGGCAAGGTGTTATATTGAGGCCGTTACTTGAGGTATCCAAACAGGCTATTAAGGATTATGCTCAAACGCATGATTTAAAGTGGGTTGAAGATCCCAGTAATGCCAGTAATGCGTATGATCGTAACTTTTTACGTAATGAGATTTTTCCGTTATTAAAACAGCGTTGGCCTCAGTGTGATAAAACAGTCACTCGGTCAGCAAAGCATTGCGCCGATGCCCAGGATTTGATTTCTGAGCAGGCTCACACTGTATTCAGTGCTATGTTTAATGAGGTTGAGCAAACACTGTGTATAAGCGAGTTACCCTTATATAAGCTTCCATTGCAAGCGTTGGTTATTAGAGAATGGTTTCAGGCACTTAATTTAAAAATGCCAGCACAGGCTTTTATTGAGCGATTACAGACCGAGGTGATCTCGGCAAGAATAGATAGTGAGCCGATGTTATCAGGGCAAGGCTATTGCGTTCGGCGCTATCGAGATAAGTTGTATTGTTTAAAAGGTAACTTAGCACCGAAGCTATTGGATACTCATTGGCCTTTAGGAAACGATTCTATCAGGTTGTCGTCAGGTCAGCGCTTGTTTTGTCTGCCTTCATCAACCGGTATTTCAATGGCACTGTGGCAAAGCTCATCGATTATAGTCAAGCCTCGCAGTGGCGGTGAGAAAATTTGCTTGCCCGGTCGGCAAGGTTCTCATGCACTGAAAAACCTGTTTCAGGAAGCCGCTATTCCGCCTTGGGAAAGAGACACAATACCGTTAGTTTATCTGGATAATAAGCTAGCTGCCGTCGGTGATTTATGGATCAGTGCTGTGTTTTATAGCGATCAACTAGACAACTGTGTTCGGTTGTTTTTGGACAAGAAAAATGACGGTGCCGAATAAAACGTGTTGTAATTGTCAACACTTTCTTAGTTGACCATAACATACTTCATCTTATTCGACATCTGCTATCGTACAACGCTTTTTTCTCATTGCCTACGTTACGTAATCAATGGTGGTCGTAATGATTGTGAAAAAGTCGTTGATGCAAAATTCATTCTGCTTGCAAAATATGTCGATCGAATTGCCGATGGCGATGAAACGACTATCCTGAACGAACAAAAGACATTTTTAAACAACGGGCGATACTTTATTTTATCTTCAACGCACTATTGATAAGCTATAATAGCTTTAAAACAAAGGGGGGAATTCAAAATCTGCCAAACCTGACGATCTTTAAAAAGTTTTTATCAAATCGTACTATAATGTAAGCAACGAATACCCATTTAGATGCTAACTATAGACGTTCAGAAATTAAATTTCCAAACTCATTTGCTACAGACCTTTAAAATAAGGGTAGTCATGTACATTATTGGAATTTATTTATCTGAAAGTCTATAAGTAGCTTATTGCTATATACCTTGAATTTATAAAGAGACTGTACCTATGTTTGATCCTAAAGCTATTGATGATATTGCCAATCGTTTGGCAGGAGCTATCCCTCCTGGCTTGAACAACATAAAAGATGATTTGGAAAAAACCTTTCAGGCTATTTTGCAGGGTGTTCTAGGTAAACTGGATTTAGTTACCCGAGAAGAGTTTGAAGTACAAAAATTGGTTTTAGCCAAAACCCGCTCTAAATTAGAAGATCTTGAAAAACGTGTTGCTGAAATAGAAAGTAAAGTCATTAGCGATACGGAAGTTTAATTCACGGATCTTTAGATCTTTCCACAAAGATCAAGTAATTTTGGTTGGCGTGATTAAAACCACGCTAACCTTTTTTGCTGTAAAATGCGCTACCCATCTGATTGACTTGCCTGATAGGATATCTGAGCTTGAACCCGAGGAGTAAACAGTGATCAGATCAAAATGCCCAGTAAGCCCCTTCCTTTCATGGGCTTAGCCGTTATCTTTAGCCGTGGTCGGGCTGGAATTGAAGCCCCTTTGGTCATGGTTGAAGTTCACGTTGCTAATGGCCTGCCTGCACTCAATATCGTCGGTTTGCCAGAAACAGCGGTTAAAGAAAGTAAAGACCGAGTGCGTGGTGCTTTATTAAATTCTAAATTTGAATTTCCTGCCCAACGAATTACCGTTAATTTAGCCCCAGCCGATTTACCCAAAGAAGGTGGGCGCTTTGATTTAGCTATTGCCTTAGGGATTCTCGCTGCTTCCGGTCAAATTCCTATGGCTCATCTAGAAGAATACGAATGTATTGGTGAGCTATCGTTAGGGGGGGAACTGCGCCCTATCAGGGGGGTACTTCCTATTGCTATACAAGCCAGGAATAATTACCGAAAACTTATCTTACCTAAAGAAAACATTGCTGAAGCATCTCTCGTCAAAGGGATTGAGATTATTCCGGCAGGTCATTTACTAGAGGTGTGTGCTCATCTCAGTGGTCAAATACTGATACCCAGCGAGTACCAACAACCGGAACAGCACATCCCCTCTTATACATTGGATTTCTATGATGTTCATGGTCAATTTCATGTTAAGCGGGCTTTTGAAATTGCCGCCGCTGGGGCTCATAATTTAATTATGCTCGGGCCACCAGGCACGGGTAAGTCGATGATTGCCTCGCGTTTACCCACTATATTACCGTTACTTACCGAACAACAGGCACAAGAAACTGCGGCTATTGCCTCTATTAGTGACCAGGGGCTTAATGTGGGAAATTGGCTCATTCCCCCTTATCGGGCACCTCATCACACAGCCTCTGCCGCCGCTCTGGTTGGTGGTGGAAGTAATCCCAAGCCTGGTGAAATATCACTGGCACACAATGGTACGTTATTTTTAGATGAGTTGCCCGAGTTTGATCGGAAAGTATTAGAAGTCCTGCGTGAACCCTTAGAAACTGGACATATAACGATTTCCCGCGCGGCTAGACAAGTCGATTTTCCAGCCCGCTTTCAATTGATTGCGGCAATGAACCCTTGCCCTTGTGGCTATTTAGGAGATGCCTCAGGCCGTTGTCATTGCTCATCAGAGCAAGTCATCCGCTATAGGGCAAAAATATCAGGCCCATTATTGGACAGAATTGACATGCACTTAGAAGTTCCACGCATTTCTCTTGAGGTGCTGCGTAAAGGTATGCCCAATGGTGAAGAAACCAGTGCCACTATTAGAGCACGCGTAATAGTGGCACGTAATATTGCTTTGGTGCGTAGCGGCAAAGCAAACTCAGCAATGACAGCCAAAGAAGTAAAACAGCTCTGCCAATTATCAGAACCCAGCCATCAGTTATTAGAACAAGCGATGGAAAAATTTGGCTTATCACACCGAGCTTATCATCGAATATTGAAGCTAGCACGTACAATCGCTGATTTATCTCAATCCGAGCACATAGAAATTAATCATTTGAGTGAAGCAATCAGCTATCGCAAGCTGGATAGAAGAGTTTGATCAAAAACTACACATGTAGACAGTCAAACCTATGAGGAGTATTTTATTTTTTTGCGAGTTATCTTAGGCGTACTCTTGTATTAAACATTTCTATACTTATATTGTCTGTCATTCATGTTTAACTAGCTCTGAGAACTCCTGATGAAACCCGTATTCATAAAACAACTGTTGATAAGGTCTATCGTTTCTGTTTGTTTATCGGTGTCCTTACCATCGATAGCCGCCGGACTACCGCCTTTTGTGGATGGACAAGCACTCCCCTCATTGGCCCCTATGCTAGAACACAGCATGCCAGCCGTGGTTAATATTTCGACCTCAACCAATATTCAAGTTAACGATAATCCGTTAATGCAAGATCCCTATTTTCGGCAGTTTTTTAATGTTCCCAATCAGTCTCGCCAACAACAAAAGAACAGCTTGGGTTCTGGTGTTATTATCGACAGTGCCCAAGGCTTGGTGCTAACCAATAATCATGTGATTGATAAAGCCGACAAGATTCTGGTTACCCTAACGGATGGACGCCAACTCAATGCAGAACTGATAGGCACTGACCCAGAAGCCGATATAGCGATTATTAAAATACCTGCTAAAAATTTAACCCAACTTGCCATTGCAGACTCTAGCCAACTTAAAGTCGGTGACTTTGTCGTTGCTATTGGTAACCCCTTTGGCTTGGGACAAACCGTAACCTCTGGCATTGTTAGCGCCTTGGGTCGTTCAGGCCTGGGTATTGAGGGTTATGAAGATTTTATTCAAACTGACGCTTCTATTAACCCAGGTAATTCGGGTGGTGCACTCGTTAATCTGCGGGGCGAACTGATTGGTATGAATACCGCTATTCTGGCGCCCACTGGCGGTAACGTTGGCATCGGTTTTGCCATACCCACCAATATGATTATGCCGATTAAAGACGTACTGGTTAAACACGGTGTAGTCAAACGCGGCTTGCTCGGCGTTACCACTCAGGATTTAACCCCTGAACTCGTGAATGCCTTTAACCTGGATAACAAACACGGTGCGGCTATCAGTCGTATTGAAAATAATTCGCCTGCTGCAGAAGCCGGCTTAGAACCCGGCGATATTATTGTCAGCGCCAATGGAAAACAGGTTAAGACCAGCCAAGATATCCGTAATATCGTAGGTTTATTACAAATTGGTGATCATGTTACTATTGAATATTATCGTGGTAATGAGAAAAAATCAGTGGTTGCTACCATAGGCAAACAAGCACTCCCTCAACTAGCCGGTGAAAAATTACACCCGCTACTCAAAGGCACCCTATTAACAGCGACCCAAAAAGATCAAGTGGAAGGCGTCTTAATTGAAAAGATACAGTCATCATCCTACGCTTGGAAGGTTGGCTTACGGCCCGGTGATATTATTGTTTCAGCCAATCGTTATCGGGTGAATAACCTTGAAGAATTAACAAAGGTTGTTGACCCTGTTAATGCCTTACTAATTAATATCCAACGCGATCAAGAAGGCTTCTTTGTTGTGTTAAGATGATAAAAAAACAGGCGAAAGGTCATAACTCACGTTACCTTTCGCCGTTCCCTTTTGTCTTTTTTAATTAAGTATGAACGATAGACACTTTATTCCCTTAAATATAGCCATATTAGTGGTTTCAGACACCCGCACAGATGCTGATGATACCTCAGGAAAAACATTGGTTGATCGGGCTACAGAAGCCGGACACCTTGTTCACGAAAAAATCATTGTACCGGATGATATTTATCAAATCAGAGCCGTTGTTTCACAATGGATTGCCCGTGATAACATCAATGTGATCATTAGCACGGGAGGCACTGGCGTCACCGGTAGAGATGGTACACCCGAGGCCGTTTTTCCTTTACTTGATAAAGCATTGGATGGTTTTGGTGAAACCTTCAGATGGCTATCCTATCAGGATATTAAAACCTCAACGATTCAATCCAGAGCGCTCGCAGGCGTTGCTAATGGCACTTATATTTTTTGCCTGCCCGGTTCTTCTGGTGCCTGTAGAACCGCATGGGATGCTTTAATTAAGGATCAACTGGATTATCGAACCCGACCGTGTAATTTAGTGCAACTAATGCCCAGACTTATGGAAAAATAATGATGAAGTCTATATTTTTATTGCTAGCCTCACTCAGCGCGATGACCGGTGTTGGCTTGGGAGCTTTTGGTGCCCATGGCTTGAAAAATGTGTTGAGTCCCGAACTGCTAACGGTTTATCAAACCGGCGTGACTTACCAAATGTGGCACGCACTGGGATTAATGGGGATTTCCCTGGTACACCAACAATCGCCAGAGTCTAAATTAATCTATTGGGCCGGTTGGTTGATGTTTATGGGTATTATTTTATTTTCTGGCAGTCTCTACCTCCTGGTCATACTCAATTTAAAGTGGATAGGTATCATTACCCCAATAGGTGGAGTCAGTTTTATCATGGCGTGGGTTTTAATCGCTATTTTTGCAACAAAAAAACAACATAACAGCAGGTATAAGAATGCGCGAAGCTAACCCACAAACCATATACTTAAAGGATTACACCGTTCCTGAATTTCTGATTAGTCACGTTGATCTAAACTTTAACTTAACTGAAGACAATACCCGGGTTATCTCGCGACTGACTTTAACCCGTAATCCTGCCAGTCAAACAGGCGATGCTCCTCTGGTTTTATTGGGCGAAAATCTAAAGCTAATCCGCGTTATTATCCATGATGACGAGGAACTCTCTGAGTCAGACTACCAGCTAACACCCGATTCATTAATCATTCACTCTGTGCCGCAACACCGTGAATTTATCTTAACGATCGAAAACACCATTAATCCCAAAGCGAATACCGCTTTAGAAGGTTTATACCTCTCTAACGGGATGCTTTGTACTCAATGCGAAGCGGAAGGCTTTAGAAAAATTACTTATTTTCTGGATAGGCCGGATGTGATGAGTCAATTTACCACCACTCTGGTAGGTGATAAAACTCAATATCCGGTGTTATTATCGAATGGTAATAAAATAGCTTCGGGTGACTTGGATAATAATCAGCATTGGGTTACCTGGGAAGATCCATTTAACAAACCCTGCTACTTATTTGCTTTAGTCGCTGGACAATTAGACTGTATTGAAGATCATTTCATCACAAAATCAGGCCGCTCGATTAGTTTACAAATCTTTGTTGAAGCGCATGATTTAGACAAATGCAGTCACGCGATGCAATCACTTAAAAACGCCATGAAATGGGATGAAGAAGTCTATGGTCTGGAATATGACCTGGATTTATACATGATTGTAGCGGTAGGACACTTTAATATGGGGGCGATGGAAAACAAAGGCCTAAACGTATTTAACACCAAGTTTGTGTTAGCCCGCCCTGATACCGCCACTGACTTTGATTATGAACATATAGAAGGCGTTATCGGTCATGAATACTTTCATAACTGGACAGGTAACCGAGTCACCTGTCGTGATTGGTTTCAATTAAGCTTAAAAGAAGGCTTTACGGTCTTTCGTGACCAGGAGTTTACCGGTGATCGGACCTCTAAAGCCGTTAAACGCATTGAGGATGTAATCAACTTACGGACCCGTCAATTTGCTGAAGATGCCGGCCCAATGGCTCACCCGATTAGACCTGACACGTACATTGAAATTAATAATTTCTATACGCTCACCGTTTATGAGAAAGGCGCCGAAGTGGTGCGCATGATCTATACCCTGTTAGGGGCAGCAGGCTTTAGAAAAGGCTGTGACTTATACTTTGCCCGTCACGATGGTCAAGCCGTCACCTGTAATGATTTTGTTAATGCCATGGAAGCGGCTAATGACGTTGATCTGAGTCAATTCCGTCGCTGGTATGAACAAGCCGGTACTCCCGTTCTGACGGTTCAACAAGCTTATGATGCCGCTGCTCAAGCTTTGACTTTAACCATTAAACAATATTGCCCCCCTACACCAGGGCAAGACGTAAAAGAACCGCTGCATATTCCGGTGACTGTCGGATTAATTAATAAAGCCGGTGAAACGCTTAATTGCCAATTAAATGGCGCAGTAACGGCTTCAGATCAAGTGATCTTACAATTAACCGAAGCCGAACAAAGCTTTGTATTTGAAAATCTAACCGAACAACCCATCGTTTCGATATTAAGAGGTTTTTCTGCACCCGTTAAATTAGTGATGGAGCGCAGTCTTGAAGAGCTGGCCTTTTTATTAAGTTATGATCCCGATACCTTTAACCGCTGGGAAGCAGGTCAACAACTGGCCGGACAAATTATTACCGGCTTGATTAGTGATGTACAAACCGGTCGTGAATTACACATAAATCCGATTATTGTTAATGCCTTTAAACAAGTCCTTGCACAACCTTGGGATGACTTGTCTTATTTTTCTTTATTATTAACTCTACCGTCAGAAACCTATCTGGCAGAACAAATGACCGTCATTGATGTAGACGCGATTCATACCGCACGTGAATTTGTTTTAGTGTCTTTGGCTGAGCAACTACAAACCCAATTTAAAGCGCTGTATTTAGAAAACCATCGTGAAGAATCAGGTCAATTTGACGCCGGTGCCATTGGTAGTAGACGAATCAAAAATGTCTGCCTCGCTTATTTAGGACGATTAGAACAGGCCGACATTCAGCAATGGGCAGAGCAACAATTTACTGCCGCTAAAAATATGACTGATCAAATCGCTGCTTTAGCGGTTATCGTCAATAGCGCACACCCGGCTAAAGCAACTTGCTTAGACAGCTTTTATGATCAATGGCAGAACGAAGCCCTGGTGATCGATAAATGGTTTTCTTTACAGGCATCAAGTTCTAATCCAGATACCTTTAGTGTGGTGCAACGCTTATTGCAACACCCTGCTTTTGACTTAAGAAACCCCAATCGAGTGCGTTCACTCATTGGTGCCTTTAGCCAGGCGAACCCTTTACACTTCCATGCGGCCAATGGCCAGGGTTATCAATTTTTAGGTGACCACATCATTGCGCTTAATACCTTAAACCCGCAAGTGGCTTCACGGATGTTAAATGCCTTAACCTCATGGCGTCGTTATGATGTGGGTAGACAAGCACTGATGAAAACACAGTTAGAAAGAATCATCGCCACCGATGCCGTTTCTAAAGATGTTTATGAAGTTGCCAGCAAGAGCTTAGCCTAATATTATTAGCACCTTTATCCATCGCTTATAAAGATATCCAGATACAATGACTTTTTTCAATTCTCAAACAAATGGCCCTGCTCATAATGATGATGTAAATTCTTCCAAATCCACGGTATGGATTACGTTCATTACTCTCATTATTGCGGCCTATCTGCTGTTTGGACACTTAGGTGGTTCGGCTTTAATATCACCTGATGAAGGCCGTAACGCTGAAGTAGCCAGAGAAATGAGTGAGTCACATGCCTGGTTAGTGCCTACGTATAATGGTCTAACCTATCTTGATAAGCCGGCGTTTTATTTTAAGACGGTCGCGCTGTCTTTTTCATTATTCGGTGAAACAGAAGGTGCGGCACGCTTTTCTTCCGCGTTCTTTGGCTTTGCATTAGTCGTTGCGGTGTTTTTCTTTTGCCGAAAAGTATACGATCAGCGTACCGCACTACTGGCAACGCTAATTGTTGCTTCGACACCGCTTTATATTGCGTTTGCAAGGATCGTCATTTTTGATATGACCTTAGCATTCTTTGTCTCCAGTACTATTTTTTCATGTTATCTGGCAGAAGAATATGACGATAAACAGCGTAAATACTGGTACTTACTGGCAGCCTTTTTAGCGGGCTGCGCCACTTTGGTAAAGGGGCCGGTTGGCTTTATTATTCCATCTCTGGTTGTCGCAATTTTTAATGGCTTTGAACATCGTTTAAGTGCTCTAAAACGGGTTTTTGCCTGGCCTAACTGGCTGCTCTTCTTCGCCATCGTATTACCGTGGTTTATTGGTTTATCGATACTCTGCCCTGATTTTCCTTATTATGGCATCATGAAAGAGTCTATTTCGCGATTCACCACCACAGAGTTTCATCGAACCGCGCCTTTTTATTATTATGCTATTATTATCGCCAGTACATTTTTCCCTTGGAGCTTTATCCTACCGGAAGCGACTGTTGTCGCTTGGCGTAACCGGACACAGTGGACTAAAGCAGATCGCTTATTCATCATCTGGGTCATTGTTGTCGTTTTATTTTTCTCTGTTTCCAAATCAAAGTTACCCGGTTATATTCTCACAGGAGTCATGGTACTGGGCGTATTAACCGCGCGTGTTTTTGCTCAGGCATTGAATAACGAAACAGGACGATCTAAACAAATTTTATGGCATGCGACTATTCCACTGTTGCTATTAAGCACAATTCTCGCTATCGCCGTGGGTGTTGTTGCAGCAGATCCTGAAATACTCCGCAGCCGACTTGCGGATAAACAAGCCGCGTTTGATCTTTTTATACCATCCATTTTGCCTATGGCAATCTCTTTTGGTATTGTTTCCTTACTCTCTATCGCGGCACTCTGGACTCGACATAGTCGAATAGTACTTGCTGCATTTCTCAGTTTTCCGATCCTGTTAATGACGGTCAACTTTAATGTGTTAGCTACCTTTTCAGACATCCGTTCTGCACGGCATCTGGCAGAAAAGATTACCACGGCCATACCACCCGAAGCTGAACTTGTTTGCCTGGAATGTATGCCTAACGGCTTACCGTTTTACCTTAAACATCAGGTCACTGTCATCAGTCGTGACGGCAGTGAATTAACCAGTAATTATGTCGTCTTTAATCTTAAAACACTCAAACCCTGGCCTGAAGGGATGATTCCTTTTACAGAAAAAGAAAGCTGGCTTGCCTCAAGAAAGCACCCCATTTATCTGATGACCGACAGTAACCATCTACCAAGCCTACAAGCCATTGCCACGGCACAAGGCGTTGAAATCAAAGCGCTCGACTATAAATATTCAGCGGTTTTACTTCCCACACCAACAGGACATTAATTATGTGTGGTATTTGTGGTTTAGTTGCGCTAGAAGGTCTTGTGGACAGTCCCGCTAGCCAGGAACGTGTTAATAAAATGATTGATACCTTAATGCATCGAGGCCCTGATGATACCGGTATTGATGGTGATGTTTCCGCCGTATTTGGGATGACCCGCTTAGCCATACGTGGCTTAAGTGATGGTAAGCAACCCATTATCGACACAGAGACCGGTGTCATGATGGCGTGTAATGGTGAAATTGACAACCACCAAGAATTGCGTGAATGGTTATTAAGTCGCGGCAGACCTGTCCCACAAAGTACTGATGTCGCGGTTATCCCCGGTTTATATTTAGAACTGGGAGACAACTTTGTCGAACAGCTAAAAGGCGCTTTTGCTATCGCCATCTGGGACCCACGCTCAAAGAAGCTTTTATTAGCACGAGACCGAGCGGGAGAGCGACCCTTATTTTTCACTATTAATGAAGGCATCATTTCATTTGCATCACTTATCTCAGCCTTGGTATCAACCAGCGAACAGACCTATGAAATCAACGAAGACGCCGTACATCGTTACTTACAGTCTGGATTTTTTGTTGCGCCCAATAGCCCTTTTTCCAACCTGCATAAAGTGTCACCCGGTGAAATAATCACCTTTAGCACAGCCGGTATTGAGCGTAAGCGCTATTGGCAATGGAACACGGTACAAACACCTAAAAAATCAGGTTCATTAGATGCATTTGATACTGTTTTTAGAGATGCCGTCAGAAAACAAAGCGAAGTCGATGTTGATTTTGGTCTATTTTTAAGTGGCGGTCTTGATTCTTCCTTAATTACCGCAGTCACCAAAGACATTCGCCCTGAAAAAACCCTCACGGCCTATAGTCTTCGCTTTACTGAAGCCTCGTATGACGAAGGTCATTATGCGGAACAAGTAGCCAGTACCATTGGCGTTAACTTCGTACCCGTCTGGGTGCACCCAGAAGATTTCCCTCCGACTATTGCTAAACTGGTTCGGCAAGTCGGTGAACCTTTATCCGATCCCGCTTGGGTACCTAGCGCGTTACTTGCTAGACGGGCGGCTCAAGATGTACGGGTGGCTTTGGTTGGAGAAGGAGCCGACGAACTGTTTGGAGGTTATCCAACTTATTTTGGCGCCGGATTCGCAGGCTATTATGCACAACTGCCAGCGCCCATAAGAACACTCATTCGACGTGCTGTGGATAGCTGGCCGTCCAGTGATAAAAAAGTAACCCTCGCTTTTCTACTCAAACGATTTATTTTGGGAGATGACTTAGACTTCCTGGGGCGGCATATTCTTTGGACATCGTCAATCTCGCCGACCATTTTAAAGCGTTTAGGTGTCACCCCACCGTTAATGACCCATTCGATTTATTCGTCTTCAGAGATGCTCAATCGCTTGCAACAACATGACTTGGAAACCTCTTTAGCTGAGGGTCTATTAACTAAAGCAGACCGCGCTAGTATGAAGTCCGCCTTAGAGCTTAGAGCTCCTTTTTTAGATCAGGAAGTTATGGAATTTGCGGCCACACTACCTGAAAGTGAGCGGGTTCAGCAGATAAAAACGAAAGTGTTTCTAAAGGAATATGCGCTACGCTATTTACCCAAAGACATCGTGTACCGCAAAAAACGGGGGCTTTCGGTTCCGTTAAGCAGTTGGTTACGGGAGCCTTTATATGACTGGGCAAAAGAGAAACTAACTTCACCGCTGTTAGAAAGGGTTGGTGTTAATCCATTAGTTGCGATTCAATTATTACAAGAACATACTCAACGAAAAGCGGATCATGCCCGACCTATCTGGACTTTATGCGTGCTCAGTGAATGGTTAGAATCGGTGTAGGGATAGGTCGCGACCTGTCCCTACGGTGCACCTGTCCGTACGTTACGACCTATTCGGTCTCTAGGTTGCGTTCTTTCGTTGACGATGAGCGATAAGCCTTTTTAAGCCCATCGTTAATCCAAAGAAAGCACAGGCCGCGATAGCTAAATATTGTGCAAGATGAGAGATGTCAGTCTGTATTGCACCTGCGCCTACTAAGGTTGCGGTCACTCCCAAGGGCAAGAAGCCAATAAACGTACCAATCCAAAAATCGGTATGAGTCACCGCACTCATCCCTAACAAAATATCGTTATACAAGCCACTAATAGGCAGTTGCCTTACAAATAAGACAGACTGCCAGCCTTGTGCTTGCGTAGACTGTGATAAGGCGATAATCTTGGGGAACTTCTTGTGCACATAATCCCGACCACTCCAGCGTGCAAACACAAAAGCACCGTAAGCACCCAGTACAGTGCCAAAATGACTCAGCGCAAAGCCCCAGTTAAAACCAAAGATAATGCCTGCTAACGTACATAATAATAACCGTGGCATACCAATCGCCGTTAAAAAAGCAGCGCCCAAGGTAAAGATAACAGGCCCGGCATAACCCGCTTCAGCTAGCCTGGCTTTAATTTCATAACTTTGCTTAAGTACCTCTTTTAAGGGCACCGCATAAATAACATAACTACAAACAATCACCACAACTAGCAACATGAACATTGCGATTTTCTTGGATAACTTAATTTTTGAATCAGCCACTATTCACCTGAAAAATTAATGGCGAGCTATCTTTAGCTAAAAACATGCGTTAAGTTCAAAGAAAAGACCCACATAAAAATAAGTAATCTTAACACATAAGCGTAAATGACTTTCATAACGGTTAACTAAAGAATCTAACTAAAACTAACTTGTCATAAAAACTTAAACAAACTTTCATTTATCTGTCATAGAAGCACTTTACTCTTTCCACATTAAGATTTAATTAATGTAGGAAAAATATGAAGATTTTTTATGGCGTACAGGGTACTGGAAACGGGCATATCACCCGTGCAAGAGTTATGGCAAAGGAGCTTTATGCAGCCGGTATAGACGTGACTTTTCAATTTACAGGTCGTCCAGCTGATAAATATTTTGATATGGAAATATTTAATGGCTACCAGGTACGAACAGGTCTAACCTTTAATACCCATAAAGGTAATGTTAATTATCTTAAAACAGCGTGGGATGCTAAGCCGCTTACTTTAATCAAAGATATAAAAAGCCTGGACTTAAGTGGCTATGATCTGGTCATTAGCGATTTTGAACCAGTGACTGCTTGGGCTGCAAGAAATCAGAAAAAAGCTGTTTTGGGTATTGGACATCAATACGCTTTTAATTATGATATTCCTAGAGCGGGTTCTGATCCGATTGCTAATCAGGTCATGAAATACTTTGCGCCGGCTAACATAGATGTTGGCCTACATTGGCATCATTTTAACCAACCCATCCTACCGCCTATCATAGAAACACCCGAGACACCTCTGTGTACCATCAGAAATAAAATTATTGTTTATCTGCCTTTTGAAGATCAACAGCTGGTCATCAAACTGTTATCTCCTTTTAAAGAGTTTGAATTCCACCTGTATTCCCCGGAATTAACAGAATCTGCATTCGATCATATTATTTGTTACCCATTGTCACGAACCCAGTTCCAAGAAAACTTAATGGATAGTGGTGGCATTATCAGTAATGCCGGGTTTGAGCTTGCTAGCGAAGCCCTACAATTAGGGAAAAAAATTCTTGCCAAGCCACTCCATTCACAAATGGAACAAATATCGAATGCTAAAGCCTTACATCAACTTGGCTACGGCCAAACCATGAATGATATGGATGCAAACATTATTGAAAAATGGTTACATGACGAACGTGCCATTCAAATTACCTATCCCAATATAGCGGCTGTATTAGTTAAATGGATACGAGAAGGCATGCCTGAAATGAATGCTGACTTTATTGAATCCGTTTGGAAAACAGTGGAGGTTCAACATATAACCCACTGATGTAAAAATAGCCAGATAAGTCGGTTAAATTTCCAGTCTCGCCCCATTAAGTTTTAGCCACGCGCCTTGTTCTTTGTAGTTGGGACAATATTTAGCGACCGTTTCCCAAAATGCGGGTGAATGGTTATGATGCAGGATATGGCTTAATTCATGAACCACTAAATAATTAATAATCGGTTCAGGTGCCATCATTATCTTCCAGTTATATTGGATGACGCCTTTAACGCTACAACTGCCCCAGCGAGACCTAAAGGTTTTAATACTCACGGAAGAGGGGTTCACTCCGATTATTTTTGCATAATGCTGAGTCTTTTCTGTCATAGTGAATTGAGCTTGCTGTTGGTACCATTTAACCAGCAATTGTTTAATCATTTTAGAATTATCAGTGGTTTTGTCTATCACTGAAATGACGAAATTATAGTCATCTTTATGCAAAGTAAGCGAGTAGCTATTCCCTGATTCAATGTTTAAAACATACTCTTTCCCCAAATATGAAAAGACATCGCCAGTTATAAATTCTTTGGGTTTAACCGCAATAACCTCGCGTTGTCTGGCTAGCTTTTCTTTAATCCAGCGACTTTTTTTAGCAACCAGTGTTTCAATTATCGTTTTTTTTAAACTTTCAGGCACCATGACATATACAGTACCCTTGCTTATTTTAATGGCCACGGAGTTGCGTTTAGATGAGCGAATAATCTCGGCAGTAAAACCATCTCCTTGGATAACATTCATATTAAGCATTAAAAATCTTGAGTCTGTATGGAATTGATAAGTCATTATATAATGACCAGTAGTTCTTGGTTAAGTTACTGAGGCAATGACCCGCATTTTTGTCGTTATCTAATAATTAAGGAAGTAAACGATGTCAATTAGGCAATTTGATGATAAAAAACCGATTATAGGGAATTCCGTTTATATTGATGACAGTGCCGTTGTCATTGGTGATGTAACCTTAGGTGATGATGTGTCAGTATGGCCCACGACCGTTATTCGGGGAGACGTAGAAAGCATAAAAATTGGAGCGGGTACCAATGTGCAGGATGGTGCAGTATTACATGTTTCACATGCCGGGCCTTTTTCTCCAGAATCACAACCATTAACGATTGGTAAAGGGGTTACTATTGGACATCGGGCTGTTGTTCATGCCTGTACGGTAGGTGATTATTGTCTGGTGGGTATTGGCGCTATTATTTTGGATGGTGCCGTTCTTGAAGATTATGTGATGTTGGGCGCTGGCGCTCTGGTGTCTTCTGGAAAGCGATTGGAGAGTGGTTATTTATATGTAGGCTCACCTGCTAAACAGGCTCGGCCTTTAAAAGAGTCTGAAAAAGCATTTTTAGAATATTCTGCTGAGCATTATGTGCATTTGAAAAATGAACATTTAGCAAAGACGCGATAAATCACGTCTTTACTAATTGGAGTAAAACAGCTTTAGCTGTTTTTAAAGACTATAGTTGAAGCTATTGCACTTCTGAATTTTAAATAACTTGCGAGTTAATTTAGCCGCTCATCATTAAGCAGTTTAATAACCGGCTCTGTTAGTGGTCGAACACCTCGCCAGATAAAAAAAGCTTCGGCGGCTTGTTCGACTAACATACCAAAACCATCGAGGCTTTTTAATGCCTTGTTTTCTTGTCCCCAACGTACGAAAGGTGTGGGGCAATTACTGTAAGCCAAGTCATAACAGACTCCATTTTCAGCCAGTATGTTAGCAGGTAATGGTGGCAACTGACCGGTTAAGCTGGTTGATGTTGCATTAATGATTAAATCAAATTGTTGATTATTTAATGCCTCAAAGCCGCAGCCGATAATAGGGCCAAAGTTGACGAATTCAGTTTCAAGATCAATGGCTTTTTCAAGGGTACGATTAGCGATAACAATGGATTTAATTGATTGCTCAAAAAGGGGCTTTATGATGCCTCGTGTTGCTCCACCAGCACCCAGGATTAACACCTTTCGTTCAGCCAGTTTGATGCCATGATTGTATATTAAGTCCGTTATTAAGCCGACTCCATCGGTATTATCACCCAGAATTGAACCATCTGGCTGTAAGGCTAGGGTATTGACGGCTTTTGCAAGTTGAGCGCGTTCTGTTTTATGCTCAGCAAAAGCCCAAGCCAGCTCTTTAAGTGGAATAGTACAATTTAAACCTTTTCCGCCATTAGCAAAAAATGTTTCTACGGCTGATGAAAATTGTTCAGCAGGGACTTCGTGTGCCTCATAAACAAGAGCCTGTCCTGTTTGTTCGGCAAATAGCTTATGAATGCGAGGTGATTTGCTGTGTTTAATGGGATGACCCAGTACTGCATAGCGATCAATTGAGGTCATTCTTGTAACCATTGTGCGGCTGATTTTGCGTAATAAGTCAAAATGCCATTGCAACCCGCGCGTTTAAAAGCGAGTAAGGATTCTAAGACGACTTGCTTTTCATCCAGCCAACCATTGATGCCAGCCGCTTTGATCATGGCGTATTCACCACTGACTTGATAAGCAAAAGTGGGCACACCGTATTGGTCTTTAACGCGACGAATGATATCTAAATAAGGCATGCCGGGCTTAACCATCACCATGTCCGCACCTTCCTGTAAATCTAACTGAATTTCACGCAGCGCTTCATCAGAATTGGCTGGATCCATTTGGTAGCTGTATTTATTGCTTTTACCTAAATTACCGGCAGAGCCAACGGCATCTCTAAAGGGGCCATAAAAGCTGGATGCATACTTGGCAGAATAGGCAAGAATTAAGGTGTTAGTATAATGGTTTGCTTCAAAGGCTGATCGTATTGCGCCTATCCGTCCATCCATCATGTCAGACGGTGCGACAATATCGACACCTGCTTCAGCATGGGATAAGGCTTGTTTGACCAAGACTTCGATGGTTTCATCGTTAATAACATACCCATCCTGATTAATCAGGCCATCTTGTCCGTGTGAGGTAAAGGGGTCTAATGCAACATCAGTAATGACACCTAAATCAGGAAAGGCTTTTTTCAAAGCCCTGACACTTCGCTGTGCTAAACCTTCAGGATTATAAGCTTCAGCCGCATCGTCTGATTTCTTGTCGGCAGGTGTGACTGGAAATAAGGCAATAGCAGGAATACCCAGGTTATAAATCTCGTTGGCTTCTTCCAGCAGTAAATCCAGAGATAGCCGATTGATGCCAGGCATAGAGGAAATAGACTCTCGTTGTTTGACACCTTCAGTTACAAATACAGGGTAGATCAGGTCATCAACCGTTAACTGATTTTCACGCATTAGGCGTCGTGAAAAATCATTAAAGCGCATCCTTCTCATGCGTGTGCTTGGAAAATTGATGTTATTATATGTTATCTTATCTATGGTCATGGGCTTATAAAATGCAGATTTTTGGGTATGGCTTAGGCTTTGTTGATGTATCGGATAAGCATTTATTGTATCAGGGATTGGCTAGACTGATATTTGTAAAACATAGCACGTAACCATGAGTTTAATTTTAGAGGATTGTATGAACGTTAAGCGTTACACATTGTTCAGTTTTTTTGCGGTATTAATGATTTTAATGTCTAACACTCAGGTAATGGCTGATGATTTGTTGCCACCGCAATTAGCGATTGAAACAGCATCCAACAAATTGCAGGCAAAGATGAAGGATAAAACTTTTATCAAGGATTTTGCAAAGGTAAATCAGTTCGTTAACGAAGCTATTTTACCCAGTACTGACTTTGAAAAAATTTCTTCATTAGTGTTAGGTAAGTTATGGAAAACAGCAACCCCTGATGAACGTGAGCGTTTTAAGAAAGAATTTCAAACGTTATTAGTAAGAACCTATTCTCGTGCTTTCGTCGAGTTTAAAGATTGGTCGATTCGTTATTTACCGATTGAGATGGAAGCTGAAGCCACAAAAGTTATTGTAAAAACAGAAGTATTACAGCCGGGTCTAAAGCCAGTTGCGGTAGATTATCGTATGTTGCAGACTGATGGCGATTGGAAAGCTTACGATATTTTGATCGAAGGCGTGAGTCTGGTCACAAATTACCGCACTACCTTTTCCACTGAGGTTCAATCCAAGGGTTCGTTGAACGCAGTGATTGATAGTCTTGCAAAGCGTAATGTTGAAGCACTGGCTGCAAAAAACTCCTAAACGATGATCTAAGTTTTTTTATTTCCTTAAGTTAAGGGAGTTTAGTCTGTAGCAGGAGTGGCTTTAGCCACTCCCACAGCGCTATAAAAAATCTTAACCTAATGACATCGGACACTTCTTTAAATCATAAAAGACCCTACCTTAAATGATTGATTATCAACCGCTCTATGATGCTCTGCTTGATGTAAAAGCAGCGGTATGGGTCGAGCTGTTACCTCAACAAATTTCCGATGCTTTTGATTTAGACAAGCATGGTACATTGTCTGAATGGCTTCCCATTATAGATAGTTTACCTAATCTAACAACGACACATCGTTTATTGACAACGAATGCTGTTGAAATTGGTCAGGCGAGTGACTTATTAGTCGCTGATCGAATATTACTTGAGCAGCAACTTAAAGGTTTACATCCCTGGCGAAAAGGCCCTTATGATTTATTTGGCATTAAGATAGATACAGAATGGCGTTCGGATTGGAAATGGAGGCGCTTAAAAGATCATATTGCACCCTTGAAGAATCGCTTAGTGCTAGATGTAGGCTGTGGCAATGGTTATCATTGTTGGCGTATGCTGGGCGCAAATGCAAAAATAGTCGTTGGGATTGATCCTATGATCCTAAATGTTTTGCAATTTCAGGTGATTAGAAAACTATACGGTGCTGCACCGGTTTATGTACTCCCTCTAGGTATAGAAGATTTGCCTTATGGCTTAAAAGCGTTTGATACGGTCTTCTCGATGGGAGTGCTTTATCATCGTCGCTCACCGATTGATCATCTAATGGAACTGCGTGATTGTTTACAGTCTGGGGGCGAGTTGGTGCTAGAAACTTTGGTGATTGAGGGTAAATTAGGTGAGGTGTTAGTGCCAGAAGGTCGTTATGCTAAGATGCGTAATGTTTGGTTTTTACCGACCTGTGATACATTAATGAGTTGGATGAAGCGCTGTGGTTTTAAAAATATTCGTTTGGTCGATGTGACTACTACCAGCACTGATGAGCAACGCAGCACTGAATGGATGCAATTTCATTCACTCAAAGACTTCCTGGATGAAGAAACTCCGTTACTAACCTGTGAAGGTCTTCCTGCACCTAGGCGGGCTATATTTATTGCCAATGTAGCTTGAATCCACGCCGAAATAAACCACCCTTTTTTACCAAGGTTTTAATAAGTTATTGGGCTTAAAGATCGTTTTAAGTCCTTCATGAGGGCAAAAAGCCGGAACTCAATGAGTCCGGCTTTTTATATTACAAAGTCTAAAGCAATTTAAGCGATAGCTTTTACTTTTGAATTCAGTCTGCTTTTGCCGCGTGCTGCTTTGTTTTTATGGATAATGCCTTTATTGACAGCAGAATCAATGATAGGGACTACAATTTGATAAGCGGCTTGTGCTTTTTCTTTATCGCCAGCATTAACCGCTGCGATGACTTTTTTTACGAATGTACGTAGATTGCTACGTTGTCCTGCGTTGCGAATACGGCTTTTTTCCGCTTGTTTCGCGCGCTTTTTAGCTTGTGCTGTATTAGCCATAGTGTCTCGGTGCGTTGATGAGTGAGTTAAATAGCCGCGTATTATGTTTTTAAATGATATTATTGTCAACATAATCGTTTTAAAAAGGAACTAATCTTGAGTCGTCAGCTTTTTAAGTCAACTGTTATTGTTAGTGGTATGACTTTAATTTCCCGTATTTTTGGTTTTGCCCGGGATATGTTAATTGCGCGTATTTTTGGTGTTGATCTAGCGACGGATGCCTTTTTTGTCGCTTTTAAAATTCCCAATTTCTTCCGACGACTCTTTGCAGAAGGGGCGTTTGCTCATGCTTTTATACCAGTTTTAGCAGATTATAAAGAACAAGGGAGTAAAGCCGATCTAAAGTTGTTTGTCGATAACATGGCAGGGACTCTGACGGGTATTTTGACGTTATTGACCTTGATTGGAGTCGTCGTAGCGCCTGTGCTTATTTTGTTATTGGCACCTGGT
This sequence comes from uncultured Methylococcaceae bacterium, assembly GCA_903839855.1. Taxonomy (GTDB): domain Bacteria; phylum Pseudomonadota; class Gammaproteobacteria; order Methylococcales; family Methylomonadaceae; genus Methylobacter_C. The sequence continues at coordinate 31,557 of CAIMEB010000250.1, read as the reverse complement.
TTTGCTTGGCAAGGGTCGCAATATGATCTTGCCGTATTGTTGTTGAAAATTACTTTTCCCTATCTACTTTTTATTAGTCTGGTTGCTTTTGCGGGTGCTATTTTAAATGCGCACAATAAGTTTGCAATCCCTGCTTTAACGCCCATTTTTTTGAATATTAGCATGATTTTTGCGGCAATCTGGTTTGCGCCCTCAATGGAGCAGCCTATTGTCGTCTTAGCTTGGGGTGTTTTTGCGGCGGGTATTATACAAGTGTGTTTTCAAATTCCAGCTTTAATGCGCTTGAGGTTATTGCCTAGGTTTAGGTGGGGCTATAGTGATCCAGGTGTTAAAAAAACCATAAGCCTTATGTTACCAGCTATTTTTAGTGTATCAGTCACTCAGATCAATCTGTTGCTGGATACTTTGGTTGCTTCATTTTTAACTGTGGGCAGTGTTTCGTGGTTGTATTATTCGGATCGCTTAGTCGAGTTCCCCTTGGGAATGCTGGGCTTAGCCTTGGGAACCGTTATTCTGCCAAAATTGGCGAAGGATTACGCGAGTGAAGATAAAAAGGTTTTTTCTTACTCATTGGATTGGGGGTTACGACTCGCCCTTCTGATAGGAATGCCTGCAACCATTGGACTAATTCTATTAGCTGAGCCTATGTTATCGACGTTATTCCAATATAAGGAGTTTAGTTGGGATGATGTGCATTATGCGGGTTTGAGTCTAAGAGCTTATGCGGTTGGTTTATTGGGCTATCTCTTGATCAAGGTGCTAGTGCCGGGCTTTACGGCTCGAAAAGATATGAAAACGCCGGTTTGTTATGGGGTTTATGCTATGTTAGTTAGTCTAGGGCTGGATGTGGTGTTGGTATTTCCCTTAGCTCATGCTGGGTTGGCTTTAGCGACTTCGTTAGGAGCTTTTTTTAACGCAGCATTGTTGTTATATCAGTTATTAAAGAAAAATATATATCGACCTGTTAAAGGATGGTGGGTGTTTTTTATTCGGGTACTTTTAGCCAGTGCGGCTATGTCGATGGTTTTGTATTATTTTGTAGATGCTAATTGGTGGAATCAATGGCACTCCGTGGACAGGGTTATCAATTTATTTAAATGGATTTTGATAGGTTTATTAACCTACACTGTGACACTGATATTGACCGGCTTAAAACTCCGCGATCTGTCTATTGTTCAAGATAATGATGACAATAAACAAAAAGTTGAATAACTCATCATTCGGAGCAATTGATAACTAATTCGGGTAAAATCATCCATGATTTTGGTTGGGCAATCCTTCACAAAGAAATAAATAACAGGAGATTTTTATGGCAAACTTAGTACACAGTAAATGCTTATTCAAATGGACTTTGGTCGTATTGCAACCCCAAGGTTCCTAGGCATGCGCTGTGGGCTATGGTCAATTTATGCCGAGTAGTTTTCGAAGATCAGTTACTATAGTATCAGCAACCCTTTAGTAATTAAATTTTTATACGGTGGCTAGTATTAACCTAAAAGCTATTTTCAGATGCCTTTTAATGCTTGTTATTGTTTGTTATTCAAATTCATTTGCTATTAATGGCTTAAATCAGCAAAGAAAAGATTTTGTATCGGCTGAGCGATTGCTTGAGCAAGGGAACGAATCGGAATTTTTAAAACTAACGGAAACCCTGATTGATTATCCGCTTTATCCTTATCTACAGTACCTGTGGTTAAAAGATAACTTACAGCAAACGGATAAAATTCAAGGCTTCTTATTGGCTTATAAAGATTCACGTTTTGCCGAGTTACTCCGGGCTAAATGGCTGCCATACCTTGCAAAAAATGAACGCTGGCTAGATTATATTAATAATTACCAAGCGACAGATAGTATTGCCCTTGAGTGTCAGTATTATTGGGCGAATTATAAGACAGGTAATGAGCAATTAGCGCTGACTCAGGCAAAACGGCTATGGTTAGTGGGTCATGAGCAGCCCAAAGAATGTGATAAACTGTTTTCAACCTTCACGCATACTCCGTTATTAACAACTGATTTGGTTTGGAAGCGTTTTGAGTTGGCGTTGAAAGAAAATAATACCGGATTGGCTGGAGTGATTCGGCAATTATTGAGTGAGCCGGATCAGCCTATTGCAGATCGTTGGTTACAGGTTCATAAAGATCCTCTGATCATTCAGGGCAATGAATTTCTATCGGGCAACGATTTACAAGGGCATATTTTTGCACATGGTGTTGACCGCTTAGTAAAATCAGATCTAAACACGGCATTGCTGATATGGGATAGCAAAAAGTCTGCGTTTGCCATAGATATTGAAACAGTGCAAAAACTTGAGCGAAAATTAGCCCTGGCTTTAGCTTATGAGCGTGATGCAAGAGCTTATGAACGGTTGAAGCCTTTAATAACAATCGATGCAGATGTTAGGGAATGGAGTCTTAGAGCCGCATTGTTAGAACAAAACTGGCAACATGTCGCAGAAGCATTAGCGGGATCACCCCCTGAAGAGCAAAAAACACCTCAATGGCAATACTGGCAAGCTCGATCTTTAATGGCAACAGGAAATATTGTGCTGGGGCAGGTTGTTTATAACCAACTTGCTGAAGATAGAAGTTATTATGGTTTTATGGCAGCAGACCAAGTAAATAAATCCTATGCTTTTTCAAATAATCCGGTCAACATGGCTGGGAATGAGTTGGAGTCCTTAGCTGAAACGCCTGACTTTAAGATCGTTCAAGAGTTTAAGTTGTTAGGTCGTGAGACTGAGGCAAAAAGACAATGGGCTTTTATTACAAAAAAACTTTCAAAAGACAAACTCAAAATAGCCGCTAAATTAGCCCAGCAGTGGGAATGGTATCAATTAGCCATTATTACTCTGGTTAAGGCTGACTATTGGGATGATTTAGATATTCGATTTCCTTTAAACTATTTGCAGCAAGTCCAGGATAATGCGGAATGGCAGACGCTTAATCCAGCGGTTATATTCGGCTTAATCCGTCAGGAAAGTATGCTGGATGAGCATGCCAGGTCAGCAGTGGGGGCATTGGGTTTAATGCAAATTATGCCAGAAACAGGGAAACAGATAGCACGTAACTTAAATGAAACCGGGTATTCAGATAATGGTTTGTTAAAGCCGGAGGTCAATATAAAATACGGCACTTATTATTATAAACAGCTACTAGGTCAGTTTGATGGGCATTTTGCCTTAGCGACTGCGGCATATAATGCGGGGCCAAATAAAGTGATTAAATGGCTACCTACCCAGAGAACAATTCCAGCGGATATATGGATTGAAATGATACCTTATAAAGAAACCAGAAAGTATGTCATGTCCGTCTTAAGTTATGCTTTAATTTATCAACAAAGAATGCAAAAAGAGACCTTGAAAATCACCGGATTTTTATTTGATGTGCGTTCTCGTTAAAAATTGAGCTGATTTTTTTTAGTGTCTGTTAGATAATATGAAATTACTATAATAATTACTAAGGTATACGAATAGCATGGAAAAACAGCATAGTTTTACGCGCGAAGAACTATTAATGTCTGGTAGGGGTGAACTTTACGGGCCTAAGAATGCGCAACTGCCCTTACCTAATATGCTGATGATGGATCGTATCACGTATATCTCTGATGAAGGCGGTACTTATGGTAAAGGTGAGATTATCGCAGAATTGGACGTTAATCCTGATTTATGGTTTTTTGCCTGTCACTTTCAAGGTGACCCTGTTATGCCAGGTTGCTTAGGCTTAGATGCGATGTGGCAATTGGTGGGTTTCTATTTATGCTGGATGGGCGGCCCTGGAAAAGGTCGGGCGTTGGGTGTGGGTGAAGTTAAATTCACTGGTCAAGTGTTACCTACCGCCAAAAAAGTCATCTACCGAATTAATTTAAAGCGCTTAATTCTGCGTAAACTGGTAATGGGTATTGCCGATGCCACCATGGAAGTTGATGGAAAGGTTATCTATGAAGCGACTGATTTACGGGTCGGTTTGTTTACATCTACAGCAGATTTTTAGAGACTAGAACAATGAAAAGAGTCGTAGTAACCGGTTTAGGGATTGTCTCCAGCATAGGAAACAACACGGAAGAAGTCGTTGAATCTCTTAAGCAAGGGCGTTCAGGGATTAGTTTCGCACAAGTTTATTCAGACTTGGGTTTCCGTAGCCACGTGCATGGCGCTATTAACATCGATTTAGATGAATTTATCGATCGTAAGGTCAAGCGCTTTATGGGTGATGGTGCGGCCTTTAATTATATTGCCATGCAACAGGCCATTACCGATTCGGGTCTTGAAGAGTCAGAAATATCAAATTTTAGAACAGGCCTGGTGATGGGTTCGGGTGGTCCTTCAACGTCTAACATTGTTGAGGCCGCTGATATTCTCCGTTCAAAAGGCGTCAAAAAAGTAGGCCCGTACATGGTGCCTAGAACGATGTCTAGTACTAATACAGCCTGTCTTGCGACGCCCTTCAAAATAAAAGGAGTTAATTATTCTATAAGTTCTGCCTGTGCAACTAGCGCGCATTGTATTGGTCATGCCATGGAATTAATCCAAATGGGCAAGCAGGATGTGGTTTTTGCGGGTGGCGGTGAAGAATTGCACTGGACTATGTCGGTATTGTTTGATGCGATGGGTGCCTTATCGTCAAAATATAATGATACTCCTACCACAGCATCAAGAGCCTATGACGCAAACCGTGATGGTTTTGTTATTTCCGGTGGTGGTGGTGTTTTAGTCATTGAAGAGCTGGAACACGCTAAAGCACGCGGTGCTAAAATATATGCCGAGTTAGTGGGTTACGGTGCAACTTCTGATGGCTATGATATGGTTCAACCGTCTGGAGAAGGTGCAGTACGCTGTATGCAACAAGCGATGGCCACAGTCGATGGAAAAATTGATTATATCAATGCGCATGGCACCAGCACTCCAGTCGGTGACACCAAAGAATTGGAAGCATTACGTATGGTATTTGGTGAAAGTAACGTGCCTTGGGTCAGTTCAACAAAATCATTGACCGGTCATGCCTTAGGTGCCGCTGGCGTTAATGAAGCCATTTATTCATTGTTGATGCAGCAAGAAAACTTCTTGAGTGCATCAGCGAATATTACCCACCTTGATCCAGGTGCTGAAGGCATTCCAATTGTGCTGGAGCGTCAGGATGACATCACCTTAAACACCATTATGTCTAATAGCTTCGGTTTTGGTGGCACAAACGCCACATTAATTTTCCAGCGATATAACGGTTAAGATTTTTCTTGTCGGGGTTCATTCTAAAGATGAACCCCGAATTTCCCCCACCTTATCATTCAATATTCTTCTGACCATGTCAGATTCAACACAAAAATCCAGATACCAATTTAATAAATTACAAAAGCGTTTGCGGCACACTGTCGGTGATGCGATTGCGGACTATAACATGATCGAAGAGGGCGATAAGGTCATGGTTTGTTTATCGGGAGGTAAGGATTCTTATACCTTACTGGATATCCTGATGAACTTGCAGAAAACCGCGCCCGTCAATTTTGAATTAGTAGCGGTTAATCTGGATCAAAAGCAACCCGGTTTTCCTGAGCATGTATTGCCCAATTATCTGGAGTCATTGGGGGTTCCCTATCATATTATCGAAAAAGATACCTACAGTGTCGTCAAGCGTGTTATTCCCGAAGGCAATACCACCTGTGGGTTGTGTTCGCGATTACGTCGAGGAACTTTATATGGTTATGCTGAAGCCAATGGCGTTACAAAAATAGCCTTGGGGCATCATCGTGATGATATTCTCGAGACCTTTTTCCTGAATATTTTCTATGGGGGTAAGCTTAAGGCGATGCCACCCAAATTATTGAGTGACGATAAAAAGAATATAGTGATCAGGCCGCTGGCCTATACCCGGGAGAAAGACATAGAGCGTTTTGCTGCTTTTAAAAACTTTCCTGTTATTCCTTGTAATCTCTGTGGCTCTCAAGAAAACCTGCAAAGACAGGCTATGAAGGTGATGTTAAAGAGTTGGGATAAACAATTTCCTGGACGGCTTGAAACGATATTCACCAGCTTGCAGAATGTTGCACCCTCACAATTAGCTGATCGGCAATTATTTGATTTTGTCGGTTTGATGCAAGAATTGCCAACGGGAGAAGCAGTCTCTTTCTCAGAGGATGCTGGTTTAGACGTATTAGCCCTGTAAGAAGGTGATACACTTAAACAAATTGCGGACACTATCCAGATTAAACCTTTTAGCCTAACCGAAATGCCTGATTGCCCTTGTTCATTAGTGATGAGCATTCCTTTGGTTTTTGGATAACTTTAAATAATTGCTCGTTTACACCTATGACAATCCTACAATATATTGACACCCCTGCTCAGTTAGCTCAACTGTGTGAACAGATAAAGAAAGAATCCTGGGTGGCGCTGGATACAGAGTTCCTGCGTGAAAAAACCTATTATCCGAAGTTTTGCCTCTTGCAAATTGCAACACCGGAATGGGTCGCCTGTGTTGATCCGATTGCCTTACCGAATCTGGAGATCTTATTTGACGTCTTGTATGATCCTGCCATCGTTAAAGTTTTTCACTCGTGTCGACAAGATTTAGAGATCTTCTTTCAGGCGACCGGTAAATTACCTTCGCCGATTTTTGATACTCAAATTGCTGCTCCGTTATTAGGTTTTCAGGATAACCCTGGCTATGCCATGTTGGTGTCCAGCTTATTAAGTATTAATCTCAACAAGGCGCACACTCGGGCAGATTGGAGTAAGCGTCCCTTGACTGAAGCCGAATTGGACTATGCCGCTGATGACGTCATTTATTTATGTCAGATTTATCAGATGATGGTAAGAAAACTGACTGACTTAGGCAGAATTGACTGGTTAAAACATGATTTTGCGGAATTGACGAATCCTGAACTGTACAAGGTTGATCCTGATAAGGCTTGGTTTAGAATAAAAGGTAAAAACAAGCTGACAGGCAAGCAGTTATCTATTATTCAAACGCTGGCGCAATGGCGAGAAAAAACCGCACAGGCTGAAGATCGCCCCAAGAGCTGGTTACTACGAGACGAATTGTTATTTGATCTGGCTAAATTACAGCCGGAATCGGTTCAAGAATTGGCTAATGTGCGGGGGATTAATGAACGCTCGGTTAACCGTTATGGTAGAGAGTTATGTCAATTAATTACCGCAGCGAAGAATCGTCCACCTCTACCGCTGAATGAGAAAGATCGCTCTGCTAAAAAGACTCAGCAAGAAGAAGCTATTCTGGATATTTTAACGGCTCTGGTAAGAATTCGTGCCGAAGAAAATGCACTGAATCCAAGTATTCTTGCGACACGAAAAGACCTTGAAGAGCTTCTGTTTAATATCAACGATGAATCTCCCTTGCTACATGGTTGGCGGTATACCATGGCGGGTAAGGAACTGGTGGGTTTGTTGAAAGGCCAGTTTTTACTGGGTATTGAGGCCGATAGATTAGCTATAGTTGAGAGGTAGTATTAATATCTTAGGAATATTAAAAATACCGATTCTTCTGGGTAGGGGAAGTATACGTTTTATTGAGCGCTTACAATATAATTAATCCCGACCACTTAAACATCTGTTTAAGCGATTCAACACTATCAACTCAATAGGAGTATTTATGCTTGTCTTCCTTGAACATCTCATTTTAACAGCCGTATTATTGCTGCTGGTGTCCAACCTCGTCAGTGGCGTTTATGTGCGGGATTTTGGGTCTGCGCTCGTCGGCGCACTAGTTCTCGGTTTCGTGAATGCCATTGTGAAACCAATGATGATACTCCTGACCTTACCTTTTACGATTGTTACCTTTGGATTCTTTCTTCTGGTGATCAACGCACTCATGCTGTGGTTGGTAGCAGCGATTGTGTCGGGCATTCGTGTTCAGGGTTTTGGCTCGGCATTGATAGGAAGTTTAGTGCTTACCTTGCTCAACCTTGCCGTTGAGCTTCTCATATAACCCTTATAAGGCTACCTGCTTAAACCAGTATATTAAAATATTTCAGCGGATTACGAACTTATTATTGAACTTATTATTTAGGCGGTTATTTCAGAAGTAAACTGGCTTTCCAGATCACATTGCTTTTCAATAGGTACGCTAACAGTTATATGAATTTGTCCGGCGAAGACTTGCTCTGTAATTTGCCCATTCACTTTTTTCAATGCGTAATCAAAAGACAGAAACTTTTCATAATCAAACGTGAATTGAAGTGTTGCCATTTCTATAAAGGTTGTAATACCGATGCGTCAATCACCTGTTTCGCCATTTGACCATAAGCTCTGTTAAGTCCACCGGCTCCCAACTTAACGCCACCAAAATAGCGGATCACGACAAGGAGTACATTAATAATGCGAATCAGAATCCTGCATACGCACAGAACTATAAATACTCGACCACAGTAGGTATTCATACTTGGATATCGATGACCAATGATGACCAATCCTGTATTAGTGAAGAAACTTTTTAAACCGTTACCTGTCACATACAAACCCCATAATCAACCAACAGAAAAACAAATGAAAACTATTATCTCAGTAATCGCCTTAACCATTAGCGGCTTTGCCAGTTCTGCTATAGCAGCAAATGCAGAGCTAGGGAAGGACATATTCTTTTCAAATTGCACAGCGTGTCATGCGGGTGGTAAAAATATCATGGCACCCGGCAAATCTTTAAGCAAAGAGGATTTAGAAACCAATAAAGTAAATTCAGCAGCGGCTATTATTGAGCTAATCACCAATGGCAAAGGCCCCATGCCAGCTTTTGGTAAACTAGGCGTTATATCGGCTCCCGATATTGAAAATGTAGCGGCTTATATATTGAAAAAATCAGGTGAAGGCTGGTAGATATTGTTGTCGATTAAATTAGGTTGCACGCGGCTACAGCGAAAACCTAAAGCCGATAAATTTTTTAGTTTAAATTAGTTATATTTCAATCGCCACCACTAGCCCCTCTTTTTCAAAGAGGGGCGAATTGAATACCCACTAACTACAGTGCTTTAGAGTTTATTTTTGCACAACGACTACATTGATAAAGAGTCACCAGCTTTCCCTGCTTTACGTCAAACTGCTTTTCTTGAAGAATTTTCCATTTGTGAAAGCCACTCTGACAAAGGGTTTTGCCCTTATGTCGTTCAGCAACTGACGGCTTCTTAAATTGGACGAGTTCACCCATGCTTATTGAGTTATACCTTATCTTTTAGCGATGGTTTGCCAAGCTGCTGACCATGATTGATTCAGATACGCATCAGCCTTTTTACTCAAAACCCCAGTCAATACAGAACATAAGGTGTGCGTAATCACACCAAAGAAATAAGCGTTAATTAATTGTGGATCGATATCACGAATCTCACCGTTTCTAATGCCCGACTGAATAATTTTAAATACTTTTACAAAGGCTGCCGTTTCTAAAGCCGGCTTTTCATCGGGTAAAAACTCATCCAGCTTTAAAACAAATAAAAAACGAATCACATCGGGCGCTTCATCAGTTAGCCTAAAAAGCAACTCGGTAATGCTCTTTAATTGCTCGGATGACCTTTGATTCTTACGCCTGATTTCATCAATAGAAATACTTAAGCTATCAAAGATATTAATATATATCTCTGTAGCCATCATCTGCTTATCCTTAAAGTGATGATAGATAGTGCTAGTATTTTGTAAGCCTAATAGCTCGGCAATATCGGTTAACGATGTTTTAAAATAACCTTTGCTGGTAAATAACTTTAAAGCTGCCAATAAAATCTCGTCTTTGGTGACTGCTTTCACTTGTATACTTTCCTCTATTTCCTGATCCATTTTTGTTATGCCGCAGCGCTTCAATACACTGTATCTATTGGTGTTAAAAAGATAGCTTACTGAAAGTTCACTCAACTATCAAGGAAACCTTTCTGTTGAAGCAACTCAAATTGAAAGCCAAAAAGTTCACAGCGGTTTGGTATAGCTACCGCGAGCCAATTTAAATCTGTTTATTGTTCTTTAATAACCACTAAAGCAGCATTTAAGTAACTCATCATTGACCATAACGTCAGTACAGAAGCCACATATAACAGAACATACCCCATCATGTTAATAGGCAATCCAAATAAGTCCTCACGGTATAATAAAAAACCAATAGCCAACATTTGTGCACTTGTTTTCCATTTACCTAATTGGGAAACCTTGACTTTGGCTCGCTGACCAATTTCAGCCATCCATTCTCTTAAAGAGGCAATCGTAATCTCACGGCCAATAATAATCGCCGAAGGGATTGCCAAATAAACTGACCCCTGCTGTTGAACAATTAAAACCAGCACGATCGCCACCATAAGCTTATCAGCGACTGGGTCTAAAAAAGCCCCAAAAGGCGTTTCCAATTGTAATTTTCTAGCTAAGTAACCATCCAGCCAGTCTGTCACACCCGCCATAAAAAAGATCAACGTGCAGACAACATTAGAATACTGCCAAGGTAAATAAAAAACCACGGCTAATAAAGGAATTAACGCGATTCTTAGCAATGTAAGGTTTGTAGGTATATTAAATTGAATCGCCATCTTGATGATGAAATAGTTCGTAAATTCGCTCTGCCAACTGCCGACTTATGCCGTCTACGCTGCAAAGTGCATCTACGCCTGCGCATCTAATGCCCTGCAGCCCCCCAAACTGTTTTAATAATAACTGCCGTCGCTTAGCCCCTAATCCAGAAATACCTTCCAATATGGATTGCTTTGAGGCCTTACCACGACGAGCTCTATGTCCTGTAATTGCAAACCGATGAGCTTCATCACGAATATGCTGAATCAACAGCAAACCACTAGCGCTCGGTACAATATCCAAAGGCTGCTCCTGATCAACTATAATCAGTTTTTCCATGCCAGGCTTTCTATCGGGTCCCTTCGAAACGCCGACTATCATAACATTGTTTATCTCCAATTCAGCTAATGCCTTTTGCGCTTCACGCACCTGACCTTTGCCTCCGTCAATAAATAATATGTCTGGCGCCACATGTTCACCTTGTTTGAGCCGCTTAAAGCGTCGAAATACAGCCTGATAAATCGCCGCGTAATCATCACCACCAGTAATATTAGTAATATTAAATCGTCGATACGCAGATTTAACGGGCCCCTCCCTATCAAAAACCACGCATGATGCAACTGTTTGGTCACCTTGCGTATGACTAATATCAAAACATTCCAAGCGCTTAGGCACCTCAATACAACCTAACTCCTCTTGTAAACTCAAGAAACGAGCATAAACACCCTGTTTATCCGCTAATTTACTGAGTAATGAGTTTTCAGCGTTAGTAGTAGCCATTTGAAGCCATTTTAAACGCTCCCCCCTAACATTAGCAGAGATAACAACTGAATGTTTTGCCTCACTAGATAATACTTCAACTAACAAAGGTACTTCTTCCAGCTCATGACTGACGATCAATTCATAAGGAATTGGCTTATCAAGGTAATATTGGGGAATAAACGCTTGTATAATTAAAGCAGGATCTTGCTCACTATTAATTCCCGGAAAAAAAACTTTGTTACCTAAATGCTGCCCATTACGAATAAAAAATACTTGTACACAAGCTATATTTCCTTTGCTGGCACAAGCAATAATATCCACATCACCCTTCTCTCCAGAAACAAAATACTTTTCTAGCACAGAGCGCAACTTTGTAATTTGATCTCTATAACCCGCTGCTTCTTCAAAATTAAGTTTAGCAGAAGCCTGCTCCATCTTAACAATTAACTGATCAATCAACAAACTGCCTTTTCCTTCCAGAAACATCACTGTGCTTTCTACATCTAAGGCATATCTGGATTTATCAATAAATCCGACACAAGGTGCAGTGCACCTTTCGATTTGAAACTGCAAACAAGGTCGGGTACGATTATTATAAATTACATCCTCACATTGACGAACTGGAAACAAACGCTGTAATAGCTTTAAACTTTCTTTAACTGCACCAGAGCTAGGATAAGGCCCAAAGTAGCGGCCTTTTTTACGTTTCGCTCCGCGATGATAGGTGATTTGAGGAAAATCATGTTCATTAGACAAAAACACATAAGGAAATGAACGATCATCTCGTAAACAGATATTATAACGAGGTTTGTGCAACTTGATTTGCTGAGACTCAAGTAATAATGCTTCGCCTTCAGTATGGGTTACCGTTACTTCAATAGCGGTTACCTTAGCGACCATCACTTGCTGCTTTATTGAAGCACTTTGCGTTTTAAAATAGCTAGATACGCGATTTTTAAGATTCTTTGCTTTACCAATATAAATAATTTCGCCCTTATCACTTAGCATCTTATATATACCAGGGCGCGATGTTAAATTCTTTAAAAATGACGCTATATTAAAATCATTGACAGATTCTTCAAGAACCACGATTTATCCCGAATAACATTCAAAACGCCTCAACATATCACAATAATTTCATTTGACAAGCTTGATGGTTATAAACTATTCTTAAATTACACTTGATATTTGTAACATTTCTAATTTTTCACATTACTTTTGGTATTTTCCATGAAACTCTCACGTAAATCGAGCCTTAAAGCCTGTTTCGCTATAACTGTTGCTGCTTTTTGTTTTTCTGCACACGCTGAAGTTGATGTCGATGCAGCTAAAGCTTTAGCTAAAGAAAACGGTTGTTTTAGATGCCATGGCACTGATAAAGACAAAGATGGCCCAGCTTGGAACAAAGTATCGGCAAAATATAAAGGCGACGCTAAAGCACAAGAAAAACTCTTGCAACATCTTGCTTCTGGAAAAAACGTCAAATTTGCTGATGGGCATGAAGAAGCACACACAATCTTGAAGGCAGAAGATCCTAAAGCCGCTAGCAATCTAGTTGATTTCATACTTTCTTTAAAATAACTGACCCAGTTGTGGTGACTGAATGACACTGGGGATCCAGATTTTCATTTCACCACATACAAAGATTAGCTGCGTGAAAACGATGTAGCTCTTAAACCTTGCAGGAACTTTAATACTAATGAACACATTAATTAAAATAATCATGCTGTGCGGGCTCCTCGTTGGATCTGCCTATGCTGAAAATACCACGACGACTACTGCTAAATCACCTGCTCAAGCATTGGACAGAGATTCAGTGTGTACCACTTGCCATGATGAGAATGAAGCCAAACCCATTCTATCTATTTATCAAACCGCGCACGGCAACAAGGCGGATTCTCGGACACCCTCATGCCAATCTTGTCATGGTCAAAGTGAGAAACACCTAAGCAGTAAAAGTTCCGCACCGGACGTCATTTTTGGTGCAAAAACAACAGGAGCTTTTTCACCCAATCAAGCTAAAGAGCAAAACACAGCCTGTTTATCTTGTCACGAAAAAGACCCAACCCGCACGCATTGGCAAGGGGGAGCTCACCAGGCAGCCGATTTAGCTTGTACTTCATGCCATGTTGTTCATAATGCACATGATAAAGTACGCGAAAAAATAACCCAAAAAGATGTATGCTTTACTTGCCATAAGGACCAAAAGAACCAGGCAAACAAGTTTTCACATCATCCGATTCCTGAAGGCAAAATTGCCTGTTCAGATTGCCATAATCCACACGGCTCTGCAGGTCCAAAATTACTTGTAAAAAGTACCGTGACCGAAACTTGCTATACATGTCATGCAGAAAAACGCGGCCCCCTCTTATGGGAACATCAGCCAGTGACTGAAGATTGTACTAACTGCCACACACCCCATGGCTCTAACGTGACTCCTTTATTAAAATCACGTCCACCGTTCTTGTGTGATGAATGTCACGATGGTCCACATGCGAGTAAAAGTCCAGTTGCTGAAAATGCTGCGGGGACACAGGGTGGATATACTGGCGCTAATCCAAGCAGCAGCTATACAGGTCGTGCCTGTATGAATTGCCACAGTATGGTGCATGGATCAAATGATCCAGCTGGCGCCCTATTGCAACGCTAACCCACATCGGAGACAGTCATGAAAATTCGTAAAGAAGAAATGAAAGTCAGTATCATGGCGTTAGCTATACGCTGCGCATTATTGGCAACTACCACACTCCCTTTTGGGGCTTATGCAATCGCCGATGATTCGACTGATGAGCTGACAAAACCCTCAAATACGGTTAATTTCGGGGCGTTGTATGCTGATCAATCGTCTGCCAGATTTGGTCAATATAATGGCTTGAATAGCCAGGGTGCCTATGGCTTAGGAGGCTTTGATATCCGGGGCGGTAACGGCTACGATCAAAATAGCGGTAGCGGACTTCGCTGGAAGTTAGGCGGCTCTAACCTTGGAACAACGTCTAGAGAGCTCGATGGCTCTGCCAGCGATCAAGGTAAATGGAAAATCAATCTTGGCTATGATGAATTGCAACACAACATCACTAATAGCTACCAAACACCCTTGCAAGGCAATCCAGGTGATAATAATTTCACCTTGCCATCAAACTTTGGTTCAATCAATACGGCGTCACCTAATGGTGGAACGAGAAGCTTAACACCGACTCAATCTTCTGACTTTCAGGGTGTAAACGAATCAGTCAATCGCAAAACGGGTTCGTTTAGCACGACTTATACCTTTAACCCACAATTTAGTGCTCAGATTGATTATAAACATTTAGATCAATCGGGAGCCAAGCTCATTGGTACGGGTTCGCAAGGTGGTATCGGTTTGATTGGAGGCTCTACGGGTAGAGCTGAGGGCAACATGATCATTTTAAATCCCACTAGCTATCAAACGGATAACGTCAATGCTGCCTTGAATTGGAAAGGCGACAAAGGACATTTAACAGGTGGATATTACGGATCAATTTTTCATGATGACTATAATAGCTTAAGCTGGCAAAGCCCAATGGCATCTGGTGCGAGCAGGTGTATTGGTGTTAACTGCTATTCCAATAACACTATGAGCACTGCACCCAGCAACAGCTTGCATCAGGCGAATCTGACGGGTGGCTATAACTTCGGCTATGACACCAAAATAGCCGGTGGTTTTTCTTATGGTTATAACCAGCAGAACTCCAGCTTTGCACCGACCTTAATTCCTCAAGCCAGTGTCAGTGGGGGTGCCTATAATATGATGGCGGCCAATGGCCTAAGCACTTCGTCGCTGAACGGTGTGGTAGAAACCAAACATGGGGATATTAAACTCACCAACCAAAGCATCAAAGATCTTACCTTGACCGCTGGTTATAAAATCAACGAACGTGATAACAACACCGACTCGAATACCTATAAATATTACAATATCGCTCAAACTCCAGGAAGCGCTTCTTATTATACTGGAATCAACACACCCTACAGCAACCGTAAGATGCAATATGAAGCAACAGCCGCTTATCGCATCACCAATGCTCAAAATGTAAATTTTGGTTATGAACACGAAAGTATTAAGCGTTGGTGTAATGGTGTAGTCGGTGGAGCGCAATGTGTTTCGAGCCCAGCCAGTAATGAAGATAAGATGAATTTGGCCTACCGGTTAAAAGCACTTGATAACGTCAACTTTAATGCAGGTTATACCTATGCTAACCGTCGGGCTGATAACGACCCAAGTTTCTTGGCGAATGCAGGAAACTACGCATCAACCACTGCGGTCTCTAGCTCAGCGCTTAATGCCGGAAACTATCTCGGCTACATCGCTTATCCCTACGCTAACCGCAACCAGAATATAGGTAAAGCGGGCGTTAATTGGCAAGTCACCCAAAAATTAGATGTAGGTGTCAATGGTCGTTATACCTACGATAATTACGATGTCTCGTTAGGTGTTCAAAATGGCAAATCGACAGGTGTTAACGTAGATACCACCTACAATTTTACCGAAAAGAGTAATGTATCTGCCTATTGGAACTGGCAAAACGGCCAAAGAAACCTAAGAAGTGGCATTAATCAAACCAGTAGTGCCACATATAATCCATTATTGGGAAATCAAACGAACTTCCCCAGAGATATTTGGACTAACCAACTCGACGATAATAGCCAAACTGTGGGCATAATGGGTCGTCATGGCGGGCTATTTAACAATAAGTTAGAGTTTATTGGTGATTTATCGTATACCATAGATACTACGAGTTATTCTACTCAAGTGCCTTATACCTTAACAAATTCAGCTGGTATCCCTTCAGGTGCCACCTGTGGTGCAACAAATACACTATCTTGTGGCGCGTTGTCACCCATTAAGAATGAGATGTGGAGTTTAAAGTTAACCAGCAATTATCAGCTCTACAAAAATGGTAAATTGTCTTTAACTTATATGTATCAAAAGTTAAACAGCAATGACTATTATTACAATGGTCAACAGACTGGTTATACACCCAGCGCTTTAATGCCAACCAACTTACAAATGCAAAACTATGCCGTCAGTGTAATTGGCTTAACTTACAACCATAGCTTTTAATAGATAAGGTACACCCAGCCCAGTAAAAGCACATCAAAAGGCTTTTACTGGGCTTTTTTGTAAGCCCCCATCCTGTTCCCCTCGCATGTTAATGATCAACTAAACTGAGCCATTGACACCAAATCTCGACCTAACTTTAATCATAATCGTTAAATTAGAAACAAAATCCCTAAAATTTATCGTAAAATAAGCACCTTTGACAACTGTGAGTCCATTTACAAAATAACTCATCCAGTTACCTCGTCTTATAACGATAGCTTTAGGAATAGAAAGATGACTGACATATTGAACAGACTAACCTTAGGTAAGCTTCCTTTAACCTACCGATTTTTATTCACTAGCTTTTTATTGGTAGTGGGCTTAGGATTGTGTATGGCGGGCGCTCAAATCATGCTCACACATGGGATGGCTGATGGTAAGGCGGGATTATCGATGGACGATATTGTCTATAGCTACTACGGTAATCGTTCTGGCTCTAAAATGGAAGCCGCTCTGACCGGAAAAATGAAAGACAAAGCCCCCCCAGGCGTTAACATCACCCTCATAAAATGGGTACGTAATGATGCACCAGAAGCAGAGTGGAAAACAGTAGGCCCTTTACTTGAACAAAACTGTGGAAAATGCCACGATGCTGAGTCAGGTTTACCTGAAGTTACTAAGTTGGACGTGGCAAAAAGCCTGGCTGCCGTAGATCACGGTGCCAGTATTGGTTCATTAACCCGAGTCTCACATATCCATCTATTTGGTATTAGTTTTATCTTCTTATTTGTAGGTTTAATTTTTGCGATGGCAGAATTTGATCGGTTTTGGAAGATCATTTTAATAACAACGCCTTTTGCCTTTTTAGTTTTAGACGTTGCCTCCTGGTGGTTAACTAAATTCTGGCCGGGGTTCGCCTGGTTTACCATGATAGGTGGCTTGGGGTACAGTCTTGCCGCACTGGTTATGTTTGGCGTATCATTCGCGCAAATGTGGCTTCCTCGCTGGACTCAAAAATAATACCTTCAAGGTTATTCACAAATTAATGTGGGGTTTAGTAACGACCCCACATGTCTCAATACAACTCGAATCAGTAAGGCATAGGAGAGCATAAAGAGAGGCGCACCACATTGGCACAAATGCTGCACCATATTAATGCCTACCTATCTTTTTTTGATCATTGTCCTTGATTAACCCATTAAAAAACAAAGAACTTTAACAGATGGTTTGTTTTTTGCTTATACTCCAGAAATAACTAGAAAATAGGTTGTTATGATGTATGGTTACACCACATAAAGAAGCCAATATGAAACAAGAATACCATTTAAAACATGGAAAACCCTACCCCTCAGGCTCTAAATACAGCGCTAAAGGCGTTAATTTCTCTATTTTTAGTCGCTATGCTGAACAAGTGGATCTTTTGCTTTTCTCAAGCGCAGAGAGCGATGAACCTTTTCAAATCATAAAACTAAAAAAAGAAATCAACCGAACCTTTTTCTCTTGGCATGTCTATGTTTCTAAATTGCCTGCAGGCACTTGGTATACATGGCGTATGGATGGTCCAGAACAAGCGCGTGATTCCAGCTTTCGTTTCGAAAAAGATAAACATTTACTTGACCCTTGGGCCTATGCTGTAAGCCATAAACGCTGGAATCGTAAAGATGCCTGTATACCCGGTGATAATGTCCTCACCGCTATGCGTTGCATGGTAACAGATGATCATTATAACTGGGAAGGCGACACGCCACTCGCCATCAGAAGTGAAAAGGCCATTGTTTATGAACTGCATGTGGGCGGATTTACTCGCCACCCGTCATCAAATGTCAATAATCCAGGCACTTTTTCAGGTCTGATTGAAAAAATACCTTATCTCCAAAAACTCGGTATCAGCCATGTTGAATTATTGCCCATTATGGCTTTTGATGAACAGGATGTACCTGGCAAAACCGCTGACTTGGGCTTAAAGAATTACTGGGGGTACAGTACTCACAGCTTTTTTAGTCCACACCCTGGCTATTGTGTCACACCTGAACAAGGCACCCATGTTCAAGAGTTTAGAGATTTAGTCAAAGCCCTGCACAAGGCCGGAATCGGTGTCATTATGGACGTGGTTTTTAATCATACAGCCGAAGCTGGCACAGACGGCCCGGTCATTAATTTCAGAGGCATTGGCGGTAAATCTTTTTATCATGTCGATAAAGTAGACAAAAGTATCCTGAGAGATTACACCGGCTGCGGAAATACTGTCAATGCCAACCACCCCCTGGTTGCCCGTTTCATCATTAGTTGTCTTGAGTACTGGGTTAGGGAAATGCATGTGGACGGCTTCCGCTTTGATCTTGCCAGCGCAATGGCACGCGGTGAAAATGGCGAAGTATTACAGGATCCTCCGGTATTGTGGGGAATCGAACTTTCAGAACAACTCATAAAAACCAAACTGATTGCAGAAGCCTGGGATGCTGCCGGCCTGTATCAGGTAGGCAGCTTTCCCGGTTACCGTTGGGCCGAGTGGAATGGTCGATACCGTGACATCATCCGCCAATTTGTGCGTGGCGATAAAGGAATTTTATCAGAAGTCGCAACCCGAATTAGTGGCAGCAGTGATCTTTACGAATACCAGGGTAGACTCCCCATCAATAGTGTTAACTTTGTAACCTGTCACGATGGTTTTACCTTATATGATTTATTTAGCTACAATCAAAAACATAATGAAGCTAATGGGGAAGATAACCGGGATGGCTGTAGCAATAATATAAGCTATAACTGTGGAATTGAGGGCAACACCACTGACGAACGTATTTTAGCGTTACGAAAACAACAGGCAAAAAATGTCTTTTCTATTTTACTGTTCAGCCAAGGCGTACCCATGTTACTGGCCGGTGACGAAATGTTACACAGCCAACAGGGCAATAATAATGGTTACTGCCAAGATAACGAATTAAGCTGGATAGATTGGACGTTGGCAGAAAAGAATGCTGACACACTCCGTTTTGTGCAACAGATGATCGCACTTCGTAAGAGACATCCATCTGTTATGCGACGTCGTTTTTTGACCGGCCAAATAAACGAAGAAAAAAACTTAACGGATGTTGCATGGCACGGCGTTGACGTTAATAAGCCGTTATGGTTTGATTCAGAAGCCAGAATACTCTCTTTTACCTTAGCAGGTATTGAAGAAGATGAGGCCGATCTTCATATCATTATGAACATGTCAAATGAACTCACACCCGTAGAACTCCCTGAAATAGAGGCTAAAAAGTGGTGTGTAGCACTTGATACATCACAACAATCCCCGAACGACATTTTTCTTCCAGAGGATCAAAAACCTTATGATCAAACTCACTATGATGTCAATGGTAAATCGGTGGTCGTTTTCGAAAATGTTAGTACTAAGCATCAGGAATTGTTAGGCTTACTTTAGCACCCCAGGAATTTAATTGCGTTGTGGAAAGTGCTTTAAATTATGTTTCCTGATTATCATGCAGATGCTGATAAGGTAAATAACATGGAAATTAACCGATTAAATAGCGAGCATAGCCTGGCGGGCCAATTGACGTTTATCAAAGGTAAAGGTGAATTTCCATTTATTTCCATTCAAAATAAAAGTGCCTCCGCGATTATTTCCTTATACGCTGCGCAAGTACTCTCGTTTAAGCGAACGTCTGAACCGGAAGATCTCTTGTTTCTTAGTCGGAAAGCATTCTATGAAGATGGCAGAGCCATAAGGGGGGGAATCCCTATTTGCTGGCCTTGGTTTGGTCCTAACCTGTCGGGCATTGACTTACCAGACCATGGCTTTGTACGAAATAGCGTGTGGACTGTTGTCAAAACAGCTGCCGTTTCTGAAACAGAAACCCGTATTAAATTACGCTTCAAATATAATCCACACCGGGCAGACCATTGGCCACAGACATTTATATTAGAACTTGATATTTATGTAGGTGAGTCATTAACACTCAACTTATCAACGCATAATACAAGTCGTAAAATACTCTATATTACTCAAGCATTGCATGCTTATTTTAATATTGGCGATATCCACAAAATCACTATTTTGGGTTTAGAGAAAACCGATTATCTAGACAAATTAGATAACGGTCAACAAAAACACCAGTCTAATACTGTCACAATCCCCTTTGAGGTTGACCGAATCTACAAAGATGTCAAAAGCGAATTAACCATTACCGACCCCGTATTCAATCGCACTATTCAAGTAACCTCCAGTCATCACAAAACAGCCATTGTCTGGAATCCCTGGCGTTATGTCTCTGCTCATATCGCTGATTTAGAGCCAGAGGATTATAAACGTTTTGTTTGTCTGGAAGCAGGTAACGTAGCGACTGATATCCTTGATATTCAGCCTGACAACTCAGTGACACTATCGGTTAACTACAAAATACTCCCCAAGCCGCATCAATAAAACAACCCGATGAATGAACAAACCCAATGTTATTATTTTTAATCTGGATATCCTCTCCAACGCCCCTTTCGCTGAGCTGCAAACGCTTAATCATCAATCCGCGTTACAGATCATTATGTTTATCAGTCATGTTGGCACTATAAACCAGGCGATTAAAGCCGATGTGTGTGCCTTAATAGTAGATGACTTTGAACAAAAAAGGCTTAACAGAATTTGAACACTCCTATACAATCCTGAACTCGATAATCTAAGTAAGATTCTGGCAATACCGGTCATTGAACAAGATCGATTAAAAGCTATTGTTAGTTTTTTGTTTTAATGGAAATAAAACCACTATTTTAAAAATAAAACCACTATTTTAAGTGGTGGCTTTAATATTTCTAATAAACTGCATAGAATGCAAACGCGCATAAGCACCATTCTTTGCAAGCAGCTCTTTATGTGAGCCTCTTTCAACAATACGTCCATGATCAATCACTAAAATGACATCTGCACTTTCAATCGTCGATAAGCGATGCGCAATCACTAGCGTTGTTCTATTTTGCATTACTTTTTGCAAAGCCGCCTGAATGTAGCGTTCTGATTCGGTATCCAAGGCTGAGGTTGCTTCATCCAATATCAAAATAGGTGCATCCTTTAATAGTGCACGCGCCAAAGCTAAACGTTGGCGTTGACCACCTGATAATTTAACCCCATTTTCACCTATTTCAGTATCCAGACCTTGATCTAATTTAGCAACAAATTCCATGGCATAAGCATCTGTTGCTGCGGTCGTTATCTCTTCACGGGTAGCCGTAGCCAGTGAACCATAAGCAATATTTCTTAATATAGTATCATTGAACAAAGTGACTTGTTGATTCACTAACGCAATTTGCTTTCTTAAATTAGCTAATTGATAATCATTAATTTCCACACCGTCCAAGAGTATCTGACCTTGATGATGCGGATAAAACCGAGACACTAAATTAGCCAAAGTACTTTTTCCACCCCCTGATGCTCCCACTAGGGCAATTGTTTGTCCAGGCTGAGCAATAAAATTAATATCAGTTAAAGCGGGTTCATTCGCAGTTTCATATTGAAAAGTTAAGTTTCTAAACTCTAACAAACCTTTACATCTATCGACTTGATAATCACCGCCATCCACTTCTGGCGCTTCATCTAAGATTTCAAATAAAGATTCTGCCGCCGCAATGCCTTTTTGAATATCACCATTTGCATCGCTTAATTGACGAATAGGCCTAGGTAATAAAAAGGCTGCCGTCAAATATCCAACAAACTCACCCACACTGGATTGTTTCATAAAAAACAATGCCATATACATCAAAAAAGACAAGGCAATGGCAATAATAAATTGCATGATGGGGTTATGAATAGCCATCGTGGTGGCTAACTTTAAAGATTGTCTACGGTTGTATAAACTGCTATCTAGAAAACGCTGCTTCTCATAATCTTCACCACCATAACTACGCACGACACGATGACCGCCCACCAATTCTGACGTAATATGGGTCATATCCCCAATTGATTCCTGGATACGTTTACTGATAGTGCGAAGACGTTTACTAACATAACCAACCAAAACTACGATGACCGGTGTAATTGCCACAAAAACTAACGACAACATCCAATTAGAATAAAACAGATAAATAAGTAACCCTATCGCAGTAAAGCCTTCACGCACAATTGTTCTTACCGCATCACTGGTTGCTTGAGTCACTTGCCCCACATTATTAGTGATTCTTGAAATCATATAACCACTATTATTGGAATCAAAATAACTCGTGGGTAAGCGGGTATAATGATCAAAAATCTCACAGCGTAAAGCATGCACTACATTAACCGAGACCTTTGCCAGGTAATAATTACCAAAATAAGCACCAATCCCATGGACTATAATCAAACCACTAAATAAAAGCGGCAAGTAATTCATACCCTCTCGGGTTTCGGTTTGCAAGGTATCAATAATATGCTTAATTAAAGCCGCAAATAAAGTTTGCGTTCCCGAATACAATAAGAAGCCAAGAATACTGATCACAAACAAACCTGTATAAGGCTTTACATAGGTAATAAGACGCTTATAAATATGCGTACTGGGCAGGGAGGTTTTATTCATAGACTTAAAAATTGATTAACTGATAACGCTATTGTACCGTGCGTTAAGTCAGATGAGGTAATTAGAGCAACACTTGCCTCATTTTATTAAACACAGACTCCGCAGAAATTGACGCCATACAAGGTGACTTATGTTGACAGGTTGAAAAATGCGCTAACTCATTGACACAAACACACGCCTCACTATGAACCCGTTCTTCTATGTGATAAATAGGAGCCGCGTACTTTTCTGAATCCGCTGTACCAAATAAACCAATGACCTTTACACCGAGTCCACTCGCAAAATGAAGCGGCCCAGTATCACCTGAAATAACTAACTCGGCCTGTTTTAATACCGCTAAATACTCCGCAAGATTGTCTAAAACAGGTAAAGCCACACACTCGGGCGCCAATAACTTGAACTCAGCCAACAAAGCTTGCTCTCGTTCATTAGTACCTACTGAAAAAGCTAAATGATAACCTGCTGCATTCGCTAACTGATAAAACTCATACCACCGAATAACAGGCCATTCTTTTTTGGGCTGTGATGTCCCCAAATGACAAATTATTGTCTGTTCTTTTAAAATAGCCTTAGCTTTTTGTGCCAAGGCAGAGTCTGCTTCAATTGTCATACGAACTAATTCGGGGCTTGGTGTTTGCCACACCCTAGCCAACAACTGTAAATGCCGTGCTACCCAAGCATCCGGTAAACTATCCACTCTCACAGTATTGGTATAAGCGATTCTTTTTATAAATTTAGGCTTTGCATCTAAAGCGGCAACCCGTACCTTTGCACTTATTAATCGACTTAAAATAGCCCCCCTATCATTCCCACCAAAATCCACTGAACGATCATAACGCTCTGCCCGTAAGGCTTTTATAAAAGGCCATGATTCGGAGATTTTAGCCTTACCACGAGAACGTGGAAACGCCCATACTTTGGTTATCCAACTGAGATGCTCAAACAAAGGCGCCACTTCTTTAGCGACTAAAACGTGCAATTCTGCTTCAGGGTATTGGGCTTTTAAAGCTAATAAAGCCGGCGTAATAAACACCGCATCACCCAAATACTTAAATTGGATGGCTAGAATCTTTTGAGGCTTAATAAAATTACTCACTGCTTATCCTTCAAAAACACACGCCAAATGATTGGCATTATGTTCATCTTGTAATATCTGACTGGCTTGTAAGGCGTTATGATTATAATAGGAATACTCAGCAATCACCTTTTCAATCGCTAAAAGCAAATCGGTAGGCGCAGTTGATTTTGCAACAATGCCTGCATCAAACCTTTCAACTTGTCGGGCTATCCAGGTTCCACCCGTTGTAACAATAGGACTACCAAAGGACAACGCATCTAAAGTAACGCCACTAATTCGATCAGAAAAATCTACTTCGTTATAGGGTTGCAAACAAATAGCACCTAAAAATATCTTCGCATACCATTCCTTTGATAACGTATCATTCAGCCTTTCTAAATAGTCATACTGAATAGTAGACAAACGGACAATATCGGCTTTAGTTTTAACATCATATTGACCGTGATGATCAGGAGAAACCTGCAAGGTAAAAGGCAAGGTAAGATTCTGTTGACTTGCCTGCTGAATCAAATCAACCACATGACCAAAACCTTTATCTTGACGAGCGACACCCGCGAATAAGATATTTTTAAACGTCTGAGGAACGGGTTGCTCCTCCGAAGTTATTTTTGCAATTGGATAAGGAACCACATGAGCCTGCTTAAATCCCGCCGTTTCAAAGATTTTAATAATCGATGGAGTCGGCCCTAACATCACTAAATTGGGTTGTTTAATCGCCAACTTTTTTAAATACGCGAGTTTTTTATGACTTTCATTCATCCAATGAAAATAAAAATACACTTTATTGGGTGGAATAGTTTTTCTTGATATCCAATCAAATATCACTAAATCAAAACGACCCGCAGTAGCAATTAAGATTTTATCAGACGTATTTAATAGCTTTCTATATAGAAACACACATTGCAACTTACGCATCTTTCGAAAAAAATACTTGTTAATGACTGTGTTTTTTGAAGAAAAATCTAATGATGCCGCATAATTCATCCATACCGAAAAGCGCATGGCAGGATTAGCACTGCATAAAGACTCTATGAAACTAAAACAATGCCCCGTTTCAGTTGTTAAAGTGGGTTCAATAATATTAATAGTCTGAGACATGTTAGCTATTACTTTTGCATGAACATAAGCTTAAGATAACGATAGTAAGAACTTTCGGCTGTTGATACTGCCAGGATAACCCCCTCTCGCCCATCAAGAAAACCTGCACGAAGCACATAGCTCCGAAAAAAAGCCCAAACGCCATGTCCAATCGCTTTTCTTAAAGATCCCTTTTTACCTTTTTGAGAGGCCATTAAAGCGCCAGCACTCGTATACTGATTCATTTTTGATAATAAATCTTCAAAACTTTCAATACTCTCATGTATGAAATGTCCTGTTAAAGTACCTACTGATCCATTGACAAGGACTTGCTCATGTACCACATCGTCAGAGAATCTTGCTTGATCTTTTGCAAACAAACGAACTACGTAATCAGGCCACCAACCAGAATGCCTCATATAACGACCACAAAAACGTGACAGTCTAGGAATCTTCCAAGCCACACAAGCACCTGGATTAGCTATAACACGTTCAATTTCTTCGCGCAGTAAAGGTGTCACACACTCATCGGCATCAATAGATAAAATCCAGTCACCCGTAGCTCTATTCAATGCTCGCTGCTTTTGAATACCAAAGCCAGGCCAATCTGTCTCATAAATTTTATCTGTATATTCGCGACAAATAGCGACAGTCTCATCCCCACTCCCTGAATCAACCACAATAATTTCATCTGCCCATGCCACAGAAGCCAAACAGTCTCGAATATTGTCCACTTCATTCTTGGTAATAATAATAACGGAAAGCATTAAACGAGAACTTTATCCAGTTTATAGGCACTTAAAAACACCCCAGCAAGTAAACAATAAAACTTACCTTCACCAGCATCTAATAATAAGGAATTAAATATCGACCCTATAACCATCGTTAGTATTAGGCCACGTAATAAAATTCCACCATCAATAGAACTTAAATGATAAGAGGTTTTCCACGTCACTAACCACATTAAAACTAATGCGATAAGTCCAATCCCACCCAATTCCTGCGTGGTTAATAAAAATTGATTATGAGGATTAGTCACATGCATCGTCAAATTATTACTTTTTGCTAATTGTGCATATTCATTCACAATGCTACCTGTCCCCCCCCCCAGTATCGGATGCTGTTTAATTAAAGACAGCGTATTTTTATACATCTCCATTCTCTGACCAGCGGCTGTTTGAAAACCATTAGACTGATGTTCTGCTAATTCTTTTTGTGTATCTAAGAGTCTCGGATGTGGGAGAAAATCAGGCAATGTTTGAACAACAATAAAACCAACTAACAATATACCCAGCCAATATTTAATCGACTTAAGCCCCCAAATTTCAAAGGCAAACCAAATCATTAAAGCCACCACAATAATCTGACCGGTTCGGCCATTGACCAAAACCATGACATTAAACACCGCTAACAAAGAAAGTATTATCCATACAACTCTCAAAATGCCGATTGATTTTAATGCCTTATGCATCATTAAATACAGCGCAAAAGACATAAAGATGCCGTGAGCAATCCTACCTTTAAAAACAAAGTAACCCTCACCAATATCCTTATGAAACACCCACCCGAACCACTTTAAATAAGAAACCAATAACACAAAAATCATGCTCAACAAAAAAGCATTGAGCGCATACCCGCGCATTTCATCGGTTTTCATCACCCCAATAATTAACGGAATAAACAACAGTTTTTGATACTTGCCTAAATACATCAAACGCTCATGCCACTCTGCACTTGAATAAAAAACCCCTATTATATAAAAGCCGAATAACGCCAAAGCCATTAGTGCCGCTGGATTATGAACAATTCGTGTAAACTTAATCTTGTAATCACCCGAAATCACCCAGAAAACGATAAACGCTACCGTAGAAATACTCATCAAGGCAGTGGGTAAGGCAATACTAAAACAGGCAAAAATAATCAGCCATAAGTTGATATTTTGGGTCACTTCTAAATAGTTAGCTTTCATTAATGAATTATTTAACCAAGGTAAAATGCTTCTTACTTAACTCAACACCCAGGAAGCGTTCTAATTTCATCGCCCAGCGATGCTTAATCTCACGTCGATTAGGCTGATAACTTATATCAGGAGAAAAATCCTGCTCTGCTTCAGTCTTTAACCAAGTACTCACAATAGCGGGATGCTGCCCCTTAAAAGTACTTAACGCTTGAGGGTCAATTTGATAGCCGTTAAAAAGCGGATGATCATGTTGCCAATACTTACCGACACGTTTATTCTTTTCACGCATGGCGGCAATATTGCGAACATGACCATAATGATAAATAGGCGCATTAACTAACTTGGCCTTTGGATGGCGACCTTGTTTATTTTTAGTCATCACCACAAAATACAAACCATCAGGCGCCCAGACCCGAATCGTATTACGGATAATTCGACACTCTTGTCGATACCACGCCGGACTGTTTGCCAACCACGTTGGACTACCAAAAAAATGATAATAATCAAAAGCTAGTGCTTCTACTTCAGGATTATGAAAGGATTGCTCCATGGCAAGACGAATCTTTGGCAAATCCTGCTCATGAAGCACTTCATCTCCTTCCAGATAAAAAGCCCAATCTCCGGTACAGTTGTAATGAGCAATCATTTTTTGCTGTGCATACACAAACCCACGGTCTTGCATACTTTCATTCCAATGGGTTTGAATAATAACAACTTTATCTGATTGAAGGGCTTGAATTCTTTCTAACGTATCGTCTTCACTATCCCCCACCGCAATCACAAATTCATCACAGAGCGGCAACGCAGACACAATACTTTCTATGAAAGGATAGCCCAGTAAAGTGCCATTACGAATGAAAGTAAAACAACTAATTCTCATGCATTATTATTCAATCAGTCAAACGAAGGTGCTTAAACGAGAGTACCGTGTAACCAAAGATCATGTTTATTACATAAACTTAACGCATAAATAGGGCCGCTATAATCGTTTAACTTAAATGTTGAAATAGCCGCCGTATCTTTAGTAGGGTCAAATAAATGCTCTTCAATAAATTTATAGTTTTGATCTAATAAAACATGCTTGACAATATAGTGTTCATAACCTTTAACCTCATGAGGTGTCACTACTTTTATAGTTACAGTACCTGCCGCTTTTTCTACTTCAATAGTAGGCAAATGCGTGGCGACTTTACCACTCCATCGACCTGGGTTGTCCTTGGTAAAATAAATATCACTGGCACCCTTTATTGACAATTCAGCGTTAGCCGTTGCCAGGGTCGGTATCACCAAACCGACAGTCACACCTAAGGCACCTAAACGAATAAAATCACGACGTTCCATTGCATTTCCTCTTGATTAAAGTTAATAATTGATTATCTGACATCTTAGTGGATACCACTGAATTTTCAGTGTCCTACTCTCTGTTTATACTTGACTACGGTCTTGCTTCCAGACTAAATCATCAATACCACATTGCGGCACAAACCCCGTAACCACTTGCGTTAATATTTCTCTTACCCGGATAAAGTCATCGTTACGCGAAGCCGACTCTAGGTCAGACAATATCTTCTCCAAAGTGTTCCAGGGTATCACCTGCTCTTCCGCTCTCATAATTCGAGAATGACAGGTATCAGTGACATTATCGCCAATCAACAACTCTTCATACAATTTTTCACCCGGCCTTAAACCAGTGTAACTGATCTCAATTTCACCCGCAGGATGATGCTCATCTTTAATTTGTAAGCCACTCAAATGAATCATGCGCTTTGCTAAATCCAAAATTCGAATCGGCTCGCCCATATCTAAAACAAACACATCCCCCCCCTCAGCTAAAGCACCCGCTTGAATTACTAATTGAGCGGCCTCCGGGATGGTCATAAAGTATCGAATGACTCTTGCATCAGTTACAGTAACGGGACCACCTCGTGCAATTTGCTCCCTAAATAAAGGCACGACAGATCCCGAGGAACCCAACACATTACCAAAACGCACCATCGTAAAGCGTGTCGAACTGGCTTGGGTATTTTGTAAGCTCAGCGCCTGTAAAATAAGCTCTGCAAAACGCTTGGTTGCACCCATTGTATTGGTTGGCCTAACCGCTTTATCGGTGGAAATTAATACAAATAATGCAACACCGGCATTAAGAGCCGCCTGAGCCGTGTGTAAAGTGCCAAAAATATTATTCCAAATCCCTTGCCCCGGGTTTTTTTCAACCATCGGAACGTGTTTATAAGCAGCGGCATGGTAAATCGTTTGTACTTTAAACGTGTGACACACTCTTTCTACCCGTACTGCATCAGTAACAGATCCTAGAATAGTGATCAACTCAATCGGGGGTGTTAAAGACTGATTCACTTTACTTAAGGAGAGCATTAATTCCTTTTCAATGGTATATAAGCCAAATTCACACATTTCATATAACACCAACGCACTGGGTTGCAATTGGATAATTTGCCGACACAACTCCGCGCCAATAGACCCACCCGCACCGGTCACCATCACCACCTTTCCACTAATATTAGTTGCAAGCAAGGTGGGATTTGGTGATACCGCATCTCTCCCCAGCAAGTCTCCGATATCAATTTCTTGCAAGGTATCCACAGTGACTCGACCTTGAGCAATATCGGACAGACCCGGCATAGACATCACATGAATTTTATACGGCTCCAACATCCGAATTAACTCACTGATACGCGCCCGCGACACGGATGGCATCGCTAATAACACGTGTGAAACCTGATAACGATCAATGAGAGATTTTAGAGCGCTTAAGGCATAAATCCTTAAGCTATTGATTTTCATATCCTGGATTAAAGCATCGTCATCAATAAAAGCAACGGCTTTAAATTCACGCCCTTGCTCCAAGGCAGATGCTAATTGTGCTCCTGCACTTCCCGCACCATAAATAACGACATTTTTTTTACTTAATGCCTTATTTATCCGACTGCCTCCTAGTCGAAAATAAATCTCACCTAACCAGGATCGGGCACAAAACCGGCTACTGCCAATGAATAGCATGATCAACAACCCATTCAGCGGAGATACAGTGCGTGGAATAACATGAATATCGGACTCATATATCACGAAAGCAAATACCAGTGCATATAACGCAGTCGCCTGCACTATAAGCCATAAGGCTCGAATTTCAATATAGCGAATAATGGCCCGATACAGGCCTAAACGGGCAAAAATAGGAATAGCAATAAACGGTGCCGAAGCAAACAAATACCATTCGTTATTCTTTGGAATATACCAAACACCCCAGCGTAATGAAAAAGACATCCATAACGCCAGTAATACAAACAATACATCCATACTGATTAGAATAACGGCTTTCATTTTACGGGATAACCCCACAAACCAATAGGCTATTTTTGTCTGTATCATCCTAACTCTCGTTTTCCCGCATCAAAATAAATAACTAAAACTAACAAGGGTGTATAAGCAACTATTAATCCGACATACGCATTTAAGTCGGCTAATCCCACAACTAAAGCCCATGGCAACAACCAAATGACATTGATTAGCGCCACCATTAATGAAACCTTTTGATGTGATCCATAATACCGTGCCGCATATTGATAGGCATGACTTCGATGTGCCTCATAAACCTTTTCACCCTGAATAAAACGTCGACCCAAAGTCCAAGTGGCATCCACAATAAAGACGCCCAACAAAATCAACCAACTCCAAAAGAATTGAGGCGCTATCCACGCCCCTTGAAGAGACAGTAATCCTAAGATAATGCCTAAAAAACCACTACCCGCATCCCCCATAAAAATCTTTGCTGGGGGGAAGTTCCAGCATAAAAAACCCAGCACCGTCACGGCTAATAAAATCAGAGTTAAACCCTCATTGGTTATCGCTTGATGCTTTAAAAATAATAGTACCGCACCACCCAAAGACACGCTAATCGCTTCAATACCCGCTAGCCCATCGATACCATCCATAAAGTTATACAGGTTCAATAACCACACTAAATAAAATAAGCCTATGAACTGGCCTATCCAGCCCAAATTAATCAACAAAGGCTCTGTTGTACCCAAAGACAGGGTATAAAGAATCGGAGGAAAGCCCCCCAATCCATACAATCCTAAGGCGGCTCCAGTAAAATGAGCCAACAACCGCCACCGAGCGGCAACATGTCCATGATCATCCAAGAAACCAATCAACGCGACCCAAGTTCCCGCACCGCACAGCGCCCATAATGTCCCAGGAGAACTGTCTAATACTTTTGAAAGGCTTAACAAGCCCAAGCCTAATACAAATACACTCACAATAGCGACCCCACCGCCTCTAGGGGTAGGCACACTATGAGAACTACGGCTATTGGGTCTATCCAGTAACTGCCGGGCTAAAGCATATCGACGCAACACACCCGTTAAGAAAGCTGAAACAACACCCGCTACTACAAAAATAGAGACCCACTTCACGGCAAACATTACAAAAAGAATTCCTTTTAAATTTATACTTCACGCGGGCATAGATGCGGATTTTGTAAAAAGCTGAAACTTTGGATTCAAAAGCGTTTTCACCTGATCCTTATAAGTCGATTTCACCTTGTTGAGACAATCGTCAATAGCTTCCTTAAATTCAGAAAATGTT
>CAIMEB010000249.1 GCA_903839855.1 uncultured Methylococcaceae bacterium | reverse complement strand
CAGGTAGAAACCGTTTGCCGACAAACATTATATATGGAGCAAATCACAGGTACAGAATGACCACGATAGCTTAATAAAACACTATGAGCTCTATTTCTACTTAAATGACTGGGATGATTTTTATGCATCTCTTCTAAGGTAAGAATTTCTTGCGAGGTGAGCTGTTTTATATAGAGCATTTATAATTTAAAAATGACTCT
Organism: uncultured Methylococcaceae bacterium; assembly: GCA_903839855.1. GTDB lineage: Bacteria > Pseudomonadota > Gammaproteobacteria > Methylococcales > Methylomonadaceae > Methylobacter_C. The sequence continues at coordinate 14,717 of CAIMEB010000249.1, read as the reverse complement.
ATCATACGCTAAACATGCCAGGCCTTAGTTAAATTAATTATTCATAAGTACTTATAAATTGTAACTTCTTATTAGTCAAAATTTTGACGATCATATTTGAATTAAATTTGGGTGTAAATACCGCCTGAGTAGACATCAATAAAAACAAATATAATTCATCTGATTTTTATCAGAATATAGGTTTATAGTGGCTAACAGAAAAGTAGATTAAGTGAGACCTGTAGGGATAAATCAAGGATTAGTTTCGAATTGGCTAAGATAATATTATCGCGTATTAACTTAATCTTTGGCGCAGTGTTTAACTGGCGTCAATAATGCCTATATTTCATAAGGAGAGTCTTATGAGATAGGTTTGTACTGCTTCGATTAGTTATTTACTCAATCGGTATAATAGTCGTTAGGGTTATTTACTAATTATGTGGATAACCCTTTCTTGTTTTTATGGAATCATTTGATTCGCGTGGGAAGCCTTAGTAAATCACATAACCAGCAGGTCAATGTGCTTACTGCGCTATGGGAAGCGAGATGATTTGTTGAGAAGAGAACGTGTTAGTTTTGTAGTTGCGGAATGATAAAGATTTGTAAATATGAGTATTTTCTAGATTGATCGACTGATATGCGCCATTGTGCTACATTAAGTATGACTTAACGAAGTGTCACGTTTGTAACGGTTCTTTTTAACTGCCTGGTAAGGGGCTTTACGATCACTTAATGACCCTATTAATTTTTGTAGATCTTAATTTTTAAAAACATATTATATCCATGGAAGACTTTGCGGGTGCTTATTTAGCAAGAAAAAATGATATTTCTGCATTGCCCAAAAATCAAAAGCATACAATTGCTATTTTTCATTTGGGTGGCATAGCGGTTGAGTGTCGCTTAAAATCTTTGTTGCTTGATTATCATAAAATTAACAATTTTTCAGAAAACAGCAACCGTTCTAAAGACTCAATGTATAACCAACCCGTTGTTAATCCAAGTCACGGGTTATTGACTGCTCTCAAACGTATGCCTGATTTTTATAAAAAAGCAAAATCAGACTATCGGTTATTAACACATCTGCAAGTCATTCTTTATCCATTATGTTCAACTGAGGTTGATTACATTAGCTTGCGCTATATTCCACACGCTACTCAATCACAAGAAGATTGGCAAAAAAGTTTTGATTATGTATGTGGTTGGCTAGAAAAAAACGGGAAAACAATCTAATGAAAGCGGCTATACAATTACGCAAAGCGTTAAATCAGAAATTTCCCAAACAATTTGAATTGGATATTGGTGATGGCGGGTTTGTTTTATTAACTATTATATCCAGACAATTTGAAGAAAAGACTCGAAAAGAACGCCTGGAACAAGTTGAACCGTTAATTACTAATGTAAGTTTAACACCCGGCATTATTGAGCTTTATACACCTGAAGAAGCTACCAACGAAGGTATCACAGTTCAAATAAAAGGCGATACCTTTCCTTTATCATGGCAAGATGCAGTGGCAATGTTATCTGCGGGTAAAACTTCATTTGCTAAAAAGCCTAAGCATCCTATTAAGCGCGTGGTGTTTTATTCTTATAAAGGCGGTGTTGGACGAACTACTGCTTTAATTCAAACCGCTTTTCAATTAGCAAGACATGGTAAGCGCGTTGTTTTAGTGGATATGGATGTAGAAGCTCCTGGGTTGCAATCTTTATTGCCACCAAGTGATAAACCAGTCGATGAGGGATTGATTGATTATTTATGGGAGCGTCAAACCTGTTTTTTTGATGAACACCATAAGCCGAAAATTGAATTAATAAATATTATTTATAGCGTCAAAGATAACCAATCGCGCCGTGATTTATTTATTGTACCCGCTGGCAAAATAGGGCAGCGTTATATTCAACGATTATCTATTTTGTCCACTACGCATTTATTTTCCGAAATAAACGATCCTTGGTATCAATTTGAAGAGGAACTTTGGAATCAATATCAACCCGATATTATGCTCATTGATGCACGAACAGGGCTTAATGAATGGGGTGGATTATCTTTATTACGACTCGCTGAGGAAGCTTTTTTTGTTTTATATCCTAGTCAACAAAATGCAGAAGGCATCTGTTTTATTAGAGATTTATTAAAAAAACTAAGCGGTGTTCAAGCTAAATTGGTGCTATCTTCTATTCCAGAAGGGGCTATTGGGCGTTCTTTAGTAGAAAAAATTGAATCCGATTTAAATCTTGAGGTAATAAAATCAGAAGGAGAGGAAATAAAAGAAGATGTTATTAAAATTCCTTATCTTCCTGATATTGCAGCCAGCTATCAGTTTCCAGTTGAAAATGCTCTAATGTGGTACAGACCCTTGCTCAATGCTTTACTTGAAGTTAGTGGTATCGAAAAAACAAAAGAGGTGTTAGCAGAATCTGACCGCTTAGAACTTATTAAATCTTTAAATTTTCCAGAACGTAACGCTGCCAGTATTTTAGATACCGATTTTGACGCAATTTTTCAGAAAACAGCCGATTTTGATCGTTGTTTAGAAGATCAAGTTTGGGTAATTCGGGGAAGAAAAGGTACTGGAAAATCAACTTTATACACCTTATTTACTCAACACAGAGAAAATGCTGAAAAACGATCGCGTGGTCGCTTGGATAATGTAACGATTATGTCAGGGCATGGTGTTAGTAATGGTTTTAAACCTAATGCAGATGTTTTTTCGGATATTCAAAAGAAAATAACCGCCGATGGTACGGATTGGTTATCGTTATGGCGAGCTTATGCGGTTATTCGACTTTATCAATCTTATCCTGAGTTCAGCGATATTATTAAAAAAGCGAAATTAACGGGCTTACACTCTCGTTTACAATACAATTTTAATACGATTGAACATTCCGTATGGGAATCTAGGCATACTGCTAAATTATTAGAGTTTGTCACTGATACAAAACTCAACGGTTTGTGTCGAGATGCTATCACACACTTAAATAGCAACTTAAAAACGAGAAATCAAAAAATATGGCTACTTTATGATGATTTAGACCAAGATATTAAAGAAAATACCTCTTGGCAAAAAGAAGCACTCGGTGGTTTGATGCGTTTGATTTATGACACCAACAATAACAGCTTATATCAAATCCGTTTTAAAGTTTTTTTGCGAGAAGATATTTGGAGTAATTTAGTTTTTACGAACAAAAGTCATTTTGGCGATGCTAGAACGTTGCTTTTACAATGGGGAACTGAAGATTTTTTCCGATTAGCGTATCGTTTAGCGATTGGTGGGTCAGAGAAGTTCAGAAATCTTGCCAATCGCATGGCTCCTTTAGAGGATACACCTTTAGATGAAAGCAATGAAGAATCCTTGCGCCAACTCTTATCACCTTTATGGGGCTTGCGTCGTCAAAAGATTCAAAATGCTTATGTTTCAACATGGGTTTATTCTCGCTTAACAGATTCAAGTGGAAATACTTATCCACGGTCATTAACCATTTTATTAAGTAGGGCTAAAGAAGTTGAGTTACAACAACCTCAAGGGAAATCAGTGCCTAATGACCATTTACTACGTTGGAATTCACTTACTAAAGGTTTAGAAGCTGCTTCTGTAGAGCGATGTGATGCTATTAAAAATGAATATCCGGAGTTATCTGAGTTTTTCAATAACATTGGTGAGTTGGGTTCTTTATTCAGCGAGAAGCAATTACGAGATTTTTGGCAAAAATCATCAATGGAATTACAGCAACAATTTAATACTTTTGATGCTTTTTTGAAATGCTTAAAAGATATTGGTGTGCTACAAGATAAAAAATATTCTCAAAAATACAATTATGCCATTGCTAATATTTACATAGATGGGTTTAACATCAGAACAATGGGGCAGAAGAAATAATAAATATTATTAGGAATTTTTATTTCGGCGTAACCTGTTGTTTCTTTATGGTGGATTGATATGCGCTGAATTACTGTGAAGAGAGCCTTACCTAGCACCAAATAACGCAGTACCAATTCTAACGATGGTAGCACCCTCAGCAATGGCCGCCTCTAAATCGCCACTCATTCCAAAAGAATAGGTATCTAGTAATATTGAGGTAGGTAATTTTTGGACTGTCTGATAGAGTGTTTTAAAAGGTTGACGTTGCTTTTCAAAGCTGTTCTCTGGCTCAGGAATAGCCATAACACCCCGTAACTTGATATTGGGTAATTCGGCTACTTGCTCACAAAGATCAGGGAGTTCATCCAGAGTAATGCCGGATTTACTTTGCTCACCACTAATATTGATTTGCAAGCAAATAGTTAAAGGCGGTAAATACGAGGGGCGTTGCTCACTGAGACGTTGAGCAATTTTCAGACTGTCGACACTATGAACCCAGGAAAAATGATTGGCAATTAACTTTGTTTTATTGGATTGAATCGGCCCAATAAAATGCCAGGTAATATCGTAAGCCCCTAACTCTTGTTGCTTTTTCAGGGCTTCTTGACAGTAGTTCTCTCCAAAATGTCGTTGTCCCGCAGAATATAATTGCGCAATATTATTAGCTGTCTTTGTTTTACTCACCGCTAATAATTGCACTGACAAAGGCGTACGGTGATACGCAATTTCTGCTTGCCTGATGCGTGTAAGCAGAGTATTTAATTTATTGTTGACCATGATTAATGAAGTCGAATGAACAGCATAGAGTCCTTTTTTTATTATAATGCAAACAATTCACGCATTTTTTGGCCTGGACTTTCGGCACGCATAAACGCTTCACCGACTAAGAACGCATACACGTCATTATCCAGCATTAATTGCACATCCGCTTGAGTATGAATACCGCTTTCCGTAATGACCATACGATCACTGGGAATCTCTGCTTTTAAATCCAACGTTGTTTGCAACGAAGTTTCAAAGGTGCGTAAGTTACGGTTATTAATACCCATTAACTTGGTATCAAGGGTTAGCGCGCGTTGCAACTCATCGGCATTATGCATTTCGACTAATACATCCATGCCTAGTTTAGTCGCCACGTCTGACAATTCATGCATTAAACTGTCTTCTAAAGCGGCAACGATCAATAAAATACAATCAGCACCTAAAGCACGGGCTTCGTAGATTTGATAAGGGTCGATCATGAAATCTTTTCTTAAAACCGGCAAAGGGCAACGCTCTCTCACCATTTGCAAATAGGCTTCTGAGCCTTGAAAAAACGCTTTATCGGTTAATACGGATAAACAGCTCGCACCGTTCATGGCGTAATCTTGAGCGATGATAATGGGCTGAAAATTTTCTCTAATCACGCCTTGACTGGGAGAGGCTTTTTTAATTTCTGCAATAATGGCCGGTTTTTTAGCCTGCACTTTTGATTGCAACAGGTTGTAGAAACCACGCGGACGTTCGACGCCCGCCGCAATTTCTTCTAAGTTAGAGATAGACATACCCGTTTTACGTCTAGCGACTTCTTCAGCTTTTTTAGCCAAAATGGTTTTTAAAATATCAGGCGTATGAGTCATGCTTCTTTGTATTAATATGAATTAAAATTTTTGTGAATAAGCGATTAAGGCATCCAGTTTTGCTTTGGCCTCACCGCTAGCGATAACGTGACGAGCTTTTTCTATACCTGCTGCTAAAGTATCCGTCAGATTGGCCGCATAAATAGCGGCTCCAGCATTTAATAAGACAATGTCTTTTGCCGCACTGTCTTGATTATCTAATACCGATTTTACTATGACCAAACTTGTCTCAGCATTATCGACGGCTAACTCCGCTAAGGAGGCTCGGTTAAAGCCAAATTGTTCGGGTGTAATCGTGTAAGTGCTCACTTGTCCGTCTTTAAGTTCTGCCACAGAGGTGGCGGAAGCAATACTAATTTCATCTAAGCCATCGTCAGCATTGACCACTAAAACATGCTGACTGCCCATTTTTTTAAGGACGTGCGCTAAAGGTTCGACCCACTCTTTGGCAAAGACACCAATTAATTGATTAGGAGCGCCAGCAGGATTGGATAAAGGCCCTAATAAATTAAATAAGGTTCTGACCCCCATTTCTTTTCGGACATGAATCGTATATTTCATCGCACCATGATGTTTGGGGGCAAATAAAAACCCGACCCCTAGGTCATTCACACACTGTTCAACTTGCTCGGTGCTTAAGTTTAAATTAACCCCAGCCACTTCTAATAAATCGGCACTGCCACAACGACTTGAAACCGAACGATTACCATGTTTTGCAACCTGTCCACCGGCTGCCGCAACCACAAACGCACACGTAGTCGAAATATTAAAAGTACTGGCGCCATCCCCCCCGGTGCCACAAGTATCAATAATATGCGCCCCATTAACGGTAACTTTATTAGCCAGTTCTCGCATCACTTCAACGGCGGCGGCGATTTCATCGATGGTTTCACCTTTACAGCGTAACGCAATTAAGAACCCACCAATCTGAGCATCGGTTGCCGAACCTGACATAATAAAATGCATCACGTCACGCATTTCTTCAAACGTCAGCGCTTGCTTATCCAGCAACTGTTGTAAAACGTGTTGTATATTCATAATTGAGTAGTAGCAAAAACCCGGCAAACTGACCTTATGTTTATCGCTCTAAGAAGTTTCTTAATAAGTCGTGTCCATGTTCGGTTAGAATTGATTCTGGGTGAAATTGCACGCCTTCAATATCTAAAGTTTTATGACGAACACCCATGATTTCATCGAGTTGTCCGTCTTCATCTTGCGTCCAAGCGGTAATTTCTAAACAATCAGGTAAGGTAGCTTGTTCGATAACTAAAGAATGGTAGCGAGTAGCTGTAAATGGGTTGCTCAGCCCTTTAAATACACCACCATCATGATGATGAATTTGTGATGTTTTTCCATGCATAATACTTTTGGCATGAATAATATGACCTCCAAAAGCATATCCTATACTTTGATGCCCAAGACAAACGCCTAAAATAGGATATTTGCCTGCAAATTTTAAAATCGCCTCAACTGAAACACCAGCTTCTTTAGGTGTACAAGGACCTGGAGAAATAACGATCTTGTCAGGTGCCAGCGCTTCAATATCTGCAATCGTTACCTGATCATTACGTACAACAATGACTTCTGCACCTAGCTCTCCAAAATACTGCACCAGGTTATAAGTAAATGAATCATAATTATCGACCATTACCACTTTTACTGCACTCATGCCTGCTCTCCTTCCAACCCAGCTTCAGCCATACTTACCGCCCGGAATATAGCACGCCCTTTATTCATGGTTTCATCCCATTCACTTGTAGGAATCGAATCATAAACAATCCCAGCCCCCGCTTGAATGTACAGACGATTGTCTTTAATGACGGCTGTTCTAATGGCAATTGCAGTATCCAGATTACCTGACCACGCAATGTAACCAACCGCTCCCGAATAAACCCCTCGCTTAACAGGCTCTAATTCATCAATAATTTCCATCGCTCGAATTTTGGGCGCGCCACTGACCGTTCCAGCGGGAAAGGTTGCAGCCAATACGTCAAAGGCATTTTTACCAGGCTGAAGGGTTCCAGTTACATTTGAAACAATGTGCATAACATGCGAATAGCGCTCAACAATCATCTTGTCAGTCAATTGGACTGAACCACAAACAGCAACACGCCCTGTGTCATTACGCCCCAAATCAATCAGCATTAAATGTTCGGCCAGTTCCTTTGGATCGGCTAATAATTCATGTTCAAGCGCAATATCCTGTTCTGGTGTAGCGCCTCGCCGACGCGTCCCAGCAATCGGACGAACAGTGACGGTATTATCTTCCAGCCTGACTAATATCTCTGGCGATGATCCCACAACATGAAAATCACCGAGATTCAAATAAAACATATAGGGCGATGGATTCAAACACCGCAAGGAGCGATATAAATTCAGTGGTGAGGCTGTATAGGGAATAGAAAGACGCTGAGACAACACTACCTGCATGATGTCGCCATCGGTAATATATTCTTTAGCTTTTAATACAGCGGCCTCAAAACCCTGCTGTGTAAATCCTGAAACAAAATCGGACTCTTCAACCTTACAAGGTTTAGAGTGTTTCTCTGGCTTAGCGTGGAGTTCACGCAACTTATTTGCCAAATCTGAAACTCTTGCCACTGCACGATTATAGGCATCGACCTCACTCGGATCAGCATGAGTTAGCAATAATACTTTGCCTGACAGATTATCAAAAACTAATATTTCTTCAGACACCATTAACAGGATATCAGGACATCCTAATGGATCTGGCTTATCTGAACCACGAAGACGAGGCTCTATATAATGTATGGTTTCATAGCCAAAATATCCCACTAAACCACCATTGAATCGTGGTAAGTCATCAATATCCGGTACTTTATAACCTGCCTTAAAATTTTCAATCCACACTAGTGGATTTTCGTGTATCACTGTTTCAAGCAACTCACCATTAACTTCTAAACGAATTTGATTGCCGTAAATTTTAACAACTGTTTTACAAGGCAGCCCAATAATGGAATAACGTCCCCATTGCTCGCCACCGTGAACCGATTCAAATAAATAAGAATACGCGCCATCAGCGAGCTTCAGATAAGCGCTTAAAGGCGTATCCAAGTCGGCCAAAACTTCGCGAACAACCGGGATACGGTTATAGCCCTGCTGGGCATAGAAATTAAATTGTTCTGGGGTCATGGTGGTTTGTTATTCAACTAGTGGGATATCAATAACTTGGTTTAATAATCGAAAATGCTTGTCCAAAGAATAAATAGCGCTTCTGTTTTGTTTTGAGTTTTGGGCAATAATTAAATCAGGAATACCAATACCATTAATACCCGCAGTTAAACAAGCCACTTGCCATTGAATAATTTCTGCCCAATCAATTTTCAAAGGTAATAATGGTATGTTTCTTAATAAGTCGACAATCTTATACTGTTTTTTTATCATTAAAAATGGGATTAGTTCTGCAAGAACTATATCATTGGTAAACAAACAATTATCGTCAAGTATCTCATCCAATTTTCCAGAATTTAAACCATTTTTAAAGTAATCAACCCATATTGAAGTATCAACGAGAACTTGCATCACGGTTTCGTAGCATATCAACGTCTATTTCAAGATTAACCTTACCTTTATAATTTTTTAAATCTGCCACTTTAGCTTTTCTGATCAACTCTTTTAGAGCGATGATTATCACCCCAGTCTTTGTTTTGACATCAGTTAATAACATAGCTTCTTTCATTAATTCATCAGGTAAATTAACCGTTGTTTTCATGTCGTTACCTCTTATTATTATGATTATTAACTAGCATTAACTAATAAATATCTATTATTCAGATTAATTCATCTAATTCTTTTTCAAAGTAGGCTAATACAGCTTTCATCGAATGCATTGGAGAATTTTGTCTAGCAATATGAGCAGTAAGCGCAGCAATAGCAGACCGAAGCCCTTTCAATCCATACTCACTTTTAATTTCACTAATAAAAAATCTAATTGCTAAAGCGCTAGCCCCTCTTAAAAAAGTATTGCCTTCTACTAAATTTTATAGATAACTATAAAATCGTTAGCCGATGTTTCATTAATCCCCACTCCCACTAATTTAACTATGGCAGTGTCTTTATCTATTTGCCTCTTATAAACTTGAGCGGCAAACTTACAAGCCTCTGAAAATTCTCTCATTGTATATACTTTACGCATTACAGATTATCTTATCAAACCCAAAAGCTCTTTAATTAACTTTTACTCTCTAGCAAAGCTTTTGCAATAACGGCTCTAGATGAAAGATTACCATTATGCGATCTAGTCAAACTTCGTTTTTCATCTATCAGAGAGTCTCTTAAATTTGGAGTTTGTTCCAAGTTTTTTCCAAGAAACTCACTCTTAATAAAATAAAACATATCACTTCCTAGTTTTGGCTCTTTATAAACCCCATATTCATTATGTTCCCTAAAATATTCATCAATAAAGCCAGTTGATATTTGTTCTAATTCAACTTGACTGTCGCTATTACAAGAAAAAAGCCTAATAACATAATCAGAAATTTTGGAATTTGTATACGGAAGTTCTTCCCTGATAGCTACTTCACGCAAAAGAGTTATCAATACAAAAATAAAAAGAAATTTTGTTCTACCTCGTGAAAGATGTCCCTGTTTGCCAAAATTATTGCGCTTAGCCACTTCCTGCAACAAATATGCCGCATAAAGATCTTTTGCACCAAATGAATCCAAATATATTTCGTTCTGGCAATTTATCACGCGCTTAAAGACCTGCCCACCTGGAATAAAAGGCCCATTCGTTCTATAAGCAAGCCCCGGTAAATCTAACCAACCAGCGGAATATATCTTCATCAACTCAGTTGCATTAGCAAAAATTTTAAATTCTTTCGACGTAATATCCCGCTTCAATTTTGGTTTTTGTAATGCCTTTTGTGACTCCCATGCACCTCTTTGTATCTCTAAAAATAAATTATATCTATCACCTACCTCTTTAGACCACTGACGAAAACTTGCATCTAAAGAAACAAAATCTTTATCTCTAATAGTATTCTGACTGTTTGTAAACCGAGTTATATCATTCAACAGTGCTTCGCCATCAATACCAACTTTAGCGATTTTGGCAACGATGCAACCATTTTCAGCGCTACGCCGCCAATTCTCAATGTGTTGATTAACTCCACTTCCACCGCACCCAAGTTTACTATGACAGACTTCCCAAATACTTCTTGAAGTTTGACAACCATTAACAATATAGGGTTCTATTAATTCAAATGAATTAGGACCTGTTCTTAAAAAATCAGAAACAACAATTGTAATACCGTTATTAAATAAACCAAATCGCTCAGGAGTAGATTTCAACGTCTCCTGCATTACCTTATTTACTTTTACCCGACCACCAAGAAACTTACGCACGTTCTTTTCAAAAATGCGATCTGGGTCACCAGTTTTATCTCGGTAACTTTTAAGAAAATCATAAAAATTAATTAAAGATATTGAGCCAATCAATAGCTCACTGCCTGCTTCGGTTAAATTACCTGCTAATTCAACACTTAACATTTTTTCGTGTGCTAGAGCAGTTTCTTCTAGTAACCGCTCATAAATAGTTCTTATGCTTACACACTGAACGTCAAAAATACTACCCAATTTATTTCGACCAAACTCTCGAACTTGCTCTATATATTGCCAATCTCTTTCTTCGATTGGATCAACTGTAGCAAATACTAAAACGATACGGTCATTTTCATTAGCGCAGCGTCGAAAATTATTTACTTTTTCAATGAGTCCCTTAGATACACTAGATCGTATTTCATTTTTCCCAGTTAAAGTTTCAATAACCTTTACACCTTCTTCTAGAATAGTTCTAGCTCCAGTATAAGACGATCCATATTTACTTTGAATGAGATACCAAGTATCACCGGATACCGTATCATTTTCACTATTTATACTCTCATTTTTTCTGTTTAAAACTGCTGCATCTATTCCACCGTCACCAGCACCATCAGAAAAAACAAAATCATCCAAATCGATATCATCGTATTCAAACCATTGCATTAAAATTTTTTCTGCAAACCTATTACCCAACTTGACCGTTGATGGCTCGTCATATTTAACACTTTCAAGCCATGATTCTCGATACTCTTCATATGTTGGAAACTGCATAATACCCTAAATTTCAATCTTACGTTTTTAACTAATGCATAAACAACAGGCAATTAAAAGGCGGCTTACTTACGCAAAACCGCCTTGATCAGAACAATTTTTTAAACGGCTAATGCCAATTCTGCACGCATTTCATCAATAACTTTCTTATAGTCTGGTTGACTGAAAATAGCTGAACCAGCGACAAACGTATCTGCACCCGCTGCTTTAATAGCACGGATATTGTCTGTTTTTACACCGCCATCGATTTCCAGTCGGATGTTTAAACCGCTATTGTCAATTATTTTTCTCACTTGACTTAATTTATCTAAAGCAGATGGAATAAATGATTGACCACCAAAGCCTGGATTTACTGACATCAATAAAATGATATCTAACTTGTCTAAAACATAATCCAGATAATGTAAGGGTGTGCCTGGATTAAATACCAAACCTGCCTGACAACCAGAATCTTTAATTAATTGCAAAGTACGGTCAATATGCACAGAGGCTTCAGGGTGGAATGTAATAATACTTGCACCGGCTTTTGCAAAATCTGGGATTAAACGATCGACTGGCTCGACCATTAAATGGACATCAATGGGTGCCGTTACACCATGTTTTCTTAAGGCTTCACAAACTAAAGGGCCAATTGTCAGATTAGGCACGAAATGATTATCCATCACATCAAAATGCACCACATCTGCACCTGCCGCTAAAACGTTATCAACTTCTTCACCTAATTTAGCGAAATTGGCTGAAAGAATGGAAGGAGCAATCCAATTTTCGTTCATATTCTGTACCTCTGTGTAAAATTGTTTATTATATCTTTTTTTTATCTGTTGATCTTGTGATAAAACAACAGCCTTAACATCATACAGGAAACCTAAGCAATGAAACTAGTGACCTTTACCCATAACCATGAAACTCGTGTGGGTGCCGTAATTAATGATGTCGTTGTTGACAGTAAAGGTAACGCTGAAATACATTCAACCATGCTAGCCTTTTTGACTCAAGGAGAGGCCGCCTTAAAAGCAATGCAAAGGCTTATTGATAGTGAAGAGGCACGTATTAACTTGAGTGAAGTCAAGTTAAACGCTCCTGTACCTAATCCGCAAAAATACTTGGCACTTAGTCTTAATTATGCAGATCATATTGCGGAAACAGGTCGAGAAAGACCTAAATATCCCAGTTTTTTTACTAAGCAAAGTAGTTGTATTATTGGTTATGGCGATGCCATTCATCGACCAAAAGTCTCTGATAAATTAGATTATGAAGGTGAACTGGCTTTTGTGATCGGCAAACGTTGCCGTCATGTGCCAGTAGAAAAGGCTCATCAAGTCATTGCGGGCTATACAATTGCGAATGATGTATCCGTTCGAGATTGGCAAATGCACTCTGCTACCATGATGATTGGAAAATCTTTTGACACTGCGGGACCGATTGGGCCCTGGATAGTCACTAGTGATGAAATTAAAGATCCGCATAATCTAAGTATTAAAACCTGGGTTGATACGGAGTTGCGTCAAAATGGCAATACCCGACAAATGATTACTAACTGTTATGAGATGGTGGCCTATTTATCACAGGCCATGACCTTAGAACCGGGGGATATTATTACCACCGGCACGCCCAGTGGGGTCGGTGTTAAAATGCAGCCGCGTTGTTATCTTAAACCCGGTCAAACTGTTCGAATTGAAATTGAAGGGATTGGTGAATTGACTAACGTTGTAATAGATGAACCAGAAACACTACCGTGGTTATCTATATAGGTTCTACCCGCTTTAGGGTGAACGGGTCTTAAATCAGGGCTATTTAAGCTATCAGTTACCAATTTGAATAGGGGTATACGGCAAGGTTATTATTGTAATACCTTATGTCATTTGTAACCTCATTACCCACCCACTCAGGTCTTGAAAAAGATTCATTAATATCTGACAGTTCAATTTCAGCGATGATTAAGCCTTCATTTTCACCATAGAACTCATCTATTTCCCAAACATTTCCGTCGTTATGAACATAATGACGTGTTTTTTCAATGATAGGTTTTTTACATAGCATATCGAGAATTTCGTTTGCATCTTGTAAAGGTATTTCATATTCATATTCATGACGTTGAGTACCAATGGTCGCGCTTTTTATATTTAGCCAGGCTGTCTCATCACTGATTCTTACTCTGATAGAAGACGTTGCTTGAGAGCTTAAATAGCCTTGGCGAAAAACAACGGAACGTTGTACCTGTTGACGCCATGTGTCATTAGCAAGCAGAAATTTATGTTCAATTTCAATAGGCATTATTTGTCCTGACAGGTATTTTCAGTATTTTAGTTGATACTCCATTCTACAACGGTAACGTGGTTGGCACGGTTACCAGTTTACCATCCTTTTTCCATCTTTCTATCGTATGAGAATTGTTATCAACACACACAACACTTTTGCCGCTTTGTCTATGGCTAATAATCTATTAATTTGAACAGAATTAAATCATAGTGCAGAGCAGGATTATGATAATGGTATCATGCAGATGACACCTGGCTCAACACCAGTCCTGATGTAGAGCCAATAGCAGGCGATGAGTTGACTTAAAATTGGATATAACCGGTTTATTCCTGTGGATCGATTAAATATCCTATGTACGAGTGGGATAAAAAAGTTCCTGGTTCTCAGAATCACTTTGAAAACATCCCATTGTTTCCTATAGGGAACGCATCCAGTCCAGATAAAGTGACAGACTTTGCATTTAGATAGTCTGCAATTACATTTACAGGATATCAGTTCAATCTTTAATCAACTTAATGGCTACTTTCGCACCTTTGTTTTCGTCATCAGTTACCATTACTAAACCACTTGGAGTAAAAACAAGAGATTCAATTTTAATAGGCGGATTGAATAAATAAATCCACTTGCAATACTGCTGTCTTGTAAGTTAAATATAGGAGTTATAAAATGGACGATAATAGCAGATAATAACGTACCAAGCACAAATACCGTAAACATGACAATGGGTTCACGGGACGTTTTCGCTTCACTTATACTCGGCGCGGTCACAGATGCGGAAAATGAAAGAGGTATAATGCTCCAATTTACCTAAAAATATGACATGCTTAAAATCAAATTCACAGAGGCCGAAGTTGAACAGTTATACCAACAATTCATGGAACATCCTTCT
>CAIMEB010000248.1 GCA_903839855.1 uncultured Methylococcaceae bacterium | reverse complement strand
CTGGTTGCCTTTTGACGCTTATAAGTCTTTTGCTGATCTCAAAAGAGAATTATTTGATGTGCTTGCTAATATTGGACTATCTTTCACCGTAGACTTTTCTTAAAAGTTAAGTTAAATTAATTTTACATAGGTACTTAGTATCTGGCAATTGCAGATGTAATTGATGATCTATTGGTATATCGGTTTCTATTTCATAATAGACTTGCATATTAATTCTCTAGTTATGTTTTCGTTTTACGCGACTTAACGTATGTCTATTTTACAAGCCTCAATATCATAAACCCTCGATTCCAAGTTGTTTATCAATTGTAGGCAACAATCAAAATTTTAATCGCAATATTATCTGATGATATAGCCAAACTTTCCGAGCCATCTATCTAGCTTTACATAAAGCTCAATCAAATTTGAAGCCTTAATCACATGTTTATCTGGCGGCATTGGAGCGTATGGACGAATACCTGTAAACTCCAATTGAATTGTAATGGGTTGTTTGACTGAATCAGTAATCTGAATAATAGACTTATATGCTATGTAATCTTGTGATTGAACATGGTTAAACTTTGCATAAATAGTCGGTCTATCTTCGTAAATAATGTTTAATTTCGTCATATTGTTTAAACGATAAAATATACAGGATATTGGTTTTTCTTCGGCTATCTCAGGACACAAGTACCCAAACAACACCTAGATTAAACAGGATGATGTTCGGCTTCATATTCTTCAATCAAATTACCTAAAAAATCAGCAAGACTTGCCAGTGAATGAGTTTCGTCAACCCCACCCGCATCCAATACCGCGTCTAATGCTTCCACCAATGTTTGATAATCCAACTCGTTATTTGGACGCTGTAGTAACGGAGCTACAAATGCCCAATGTGATAATGCCGTTGTGATTTTGTTATTCATTAGGCAACTTCTCGAACGTCAATTTTACCGGTGACTGCCGCGCTGATTAAGGCTGTGCGGTGCTCTTTTAATAAAGCGATTGAGTTTTGGGTTTCGGTCATTAGAGCGTCTATTTTGGTGGTTTTTTTATTAAGAAAATTGACTATTTGTTGCTGCTCTATTCTACTAGGATAAGGTACACAAAAATCGTTAAATGACTCTGTCTGGAATCGCCACCGTCCTATATTCGCAACGCCTTGGCCATAGCTATAAAAAATTTTATTTTTGTAGCCCATCCGCATCAAATATAAATAGTACCTGTCAATGGACTTTGTATCTGTTAAAGTAAAAACGCGATAAATCAACATACCCTGTTAATAAATCCATGTGATTCATTGCAAAGTCACCAATCTCAACAAATTGATATTTTGAATAATCCATTGCCAATTGACCTTCGCCACTTATCGTATCTTTAACTTTTATACCTCGTTGCGTTATCGATAAAACGGGATAACCTTCCTTACCTGCAATTCTTTTTCTTATCTCAAAGAGATACTTAATTTTCTTAATACCCCATTCCTCTGGCACTTCCCCCAACCACTCAACCACAGAACCCTTATAACTTGGATAAGTCTTAAACTTCATTCCGCAACCTCAATAGAACCTAAACGTAGCCTCGATGAAGCGGAGCGGAATCGAGGATAATCAGGGCATCATCAATAACACCTCATTAATACCTCCTCGATTCCGCGTTGCTGCATCGAGGCTACTTATTATTTGATAAGGATTATACAACTTAGTCGTCGTTCAAAAGCCAGAATAATCATCTTCCTGTCGGTACGCATTGAATAACTGGAGTGACATCGAGTGCATCGACCTACGCTCAGCGTTAATCGTAAGGAGTATCGAGTATCTCAACCTGCACTCCGCGTTAATCGTGAGGAGCTTCGAGTATCCCAACCTACACTTCGCTTTAATCGTGTGGAGCATCGAGTATTTCAACCTACACTTCGCTTTATTCGTGAGGAACTTCGAGTATTTCAACCTATATTCCGCGTAACTCGTGAGGAGTATTCAATATTTCAACAGACAGTTAGCCTTTTTCGAGAGAACCACTCGCTATATCAGGCTTCAGTCGCCCTATATCACCCGGAAAAAGCTGAAATCCCGACTCTCACACCTCAGGTATCGTTTGGAATAGCCGAGGTATCGATCGGAACTCATCGAGTATCAAGTGGAACCGTTGAACAATCAGGCTTCATTTGTCCGGCTCTTCAAGGAAAAAACCGAAATCCCAAGGCTTACACCTCAAGTATCGCCTGGAATAGTCGGACTCTCTGACGTTAATCATCGAGTACCATAAGTTAAACAGGGTGAGTCGTTCGTTAAAGGGTGAGTTCCGCAAGAAAAAGTATAATCCCAAACTGAAACAGACTAAAACACCTTGGGAACACCTCTATAGCTAATATACATCCGCAGTTTTTTACGAATAATAACCGCAATGCCTGCCGTGATTTATGGATTATTCTCTGTCATTAACCCCCTTTATGAAAATAATTTTAGCCGTCATGCGAGTCAAGCCCGATTTTTAGTGTACGGGGTAATAATGTTATTTAATAAGCACTTGGCAGCGTAACTTATCCGTACTTTAGGTATTACCCTTGGAGCGTATCCTAATAGTTGGCTTATAAACCTGAAAGAAAGGGACTGTGTGGGCAGATGAAGAATGCGGCCTCCTGTGACCCGATAAGCAGTAACGAAACGTCGAAAAATTTACTGCTCTCAATTCTTTACATTAGCTTATATTTACACTAATATCCAAATTGAATTTATATAAAAACCCTAGCACGTCATTACCTTTAATGCTTTGTACTGGATCATGATGGGCATCTAAAATCGTATAAGAAAGAGTGTGACATGTTTGAAAATCGCTTACCTATCGCTGAATTCGATATTTTTGAAACCAGCCATGATCCTGAGAACCCAAGTTTTATTCAAATTAAAATTGAGCAATGTCGGGCTAAATTGACCGATAACCCACAAAATAACCCTGCTGAACCAAATTGTTGGCGATATATTCGACAAGATTCAAAGGAGTCCAGAAATTCCAAGAAAAAACTTTTGGATGTTTCTATTGGACCCATTCTGAATGTACGGCGTAATGTACCCCTGACCATTCATTTTAAAAACACCCTAGCAAAAATGGACATGGGAACTGAATGTTGTGCTTCCCACACCGATGGAAAGAGCAACGGTTGTTGTAGCCCGATGTTGCAAAAACCACCAATTCATCCTATTCCAGCCATGATGTCAGGCATGAATCAATCGGTTGGGGTAGCTGTTCATCTTCATGGTGGCAAGGTGCCATCCACCGATGATGGCTGGCCATTAAGCCCCATGAGTTTTAAGGGTAATCCTTATACCGATGATCAAGGTAGGAAACTTAGAGATCACGTTACCTACAAATATCCCAACAACCAACGAGCAGGCATGCTGTGGTTTCACGATCACGGTATGGACAATACCGCACCTCAAGTACATGCTGGGCTGGCTGGTTTGTACTTTATTCGCGATGAGTCTGATGACAAGATTTTTGAATTACTTGGCGATACTGACCGTGAGTCTGAAATCCCGCTGGTAATTCAGGATCGTGTATTGAATTGTGACTCTGATGGATTTGACTACTGGGCTGGCTTGCCGACTAAAAATCCTCAATTCAATCCGGACGGCACCCTAAAGTCTATTGACTATCAAAGACCAGAGTTTCTCGGGGACACAATTTTTGTTAACGGTCGACCTTCGCCGCATCATAACGTCGAATCTAAACGTTATCGCTTACGGATGCTAAATGGTTCCAATGCCCGTACCTATGCATTAGCGCTAATGAATCCCGAATATTGGACTAGGCAAGACAGCCAAACGGCCAGCAACAAGATTTGGTATAGCGATAAATTAACCGTAATCGGTAATGATGGCGGGCTATTCGCAACATGCAAACAGCTTGCAGAACAAGACTACATTCTACTGGCACCGGGCGAACGCCTGGACTTAATCTTGGATCTGACTGATGTTTGTCCAGATGAAGTAAGCAAACTTAGGCTGGTTAATTTGGCGGTTGGTTCAGTTGCAAGAGGCGAGTGGCCGGAAAAGATTTTTCAGTCTGAATACCTTTATAACGCCCCGCAAAATGGCTCTATCGTCCAGCCAACATCAAAAGGAACGCCGGATGTCCCTGATTATCAGGACCTCAATCTATTATTAGGTATCAAACAGGCCAACATACTGCAATTTTATTTGGGCGATGGTAATAAGCTTAATGGGCATCAACACGGACATACTTTCTGTGATTGTCAAACGAATAAACCGCAAATAAAAGCTGACAAAGATGCGTTTGTGCAAGCTCTGGATAAACTACTCAGCGACTATGCTACGAACCAATTTCCTGAGGCACTGGGCTCCGAGAGTTTTAAATGGGATTCGGTCAATAACGGATTCGAAGCAGTTCTGAAACCACAGCAGGTCGAGGTTAAACGAAACCGTTTGGTATTATTAATGAACAATACTCAATGGGCTGATGATCCGAAACACGACAACCCTTATACCGCTGAAGGGCGGTATAAAGCAACCATAGACGAAGATCGCTGGCATGATACGCAAATATGGGAAATGGAGGAGGTACCAATTGATCCAGTTCGATCAATACTGAAGCCATTTCAAATACCATTTAATGTTGAGTTGAAGGCGGATGTTTCTAACCCACCGAAAGGGGTAATCGATGTCTTAACCCAATATCAGGTAGCACGTTCCACTTTTTTCGTGCCGAAAATGCACCAGACCGACCTAATTGGTTTAACCAAGCCAAGGGGATCAGGCTTTAACAAGCAATATCCTCAGATTGCGGATGCCTCTATTAAGCCTACACCAGAAAGCTTCGAACGCTGGTATGTTGCGAATATCGGAAACTGGCAGCCTGATGATACTGGTACACCGAGTCTGCAAATGCCAGATATGCATCCGTTTCATATACATTTGGTCAACTTTATCGTGCTAAACCGTTATGCCTTGAGTGACAACGGTAACTTCAGTGGAATGCCAGTTGGAAAAAATCATTTCGACCAGCAAGTGCGTCACGACACTGTGCGCATCAATGCTAATGAATTGGTAGAGCTACTGGTTTATTTTCCACCCAATCCGAGTGAAAACATCGGTTATTACGGTAAGTATACTCGGCGCGGTCACAGATGCGGAAAATGAAAGAGGTATAATGCTCCAATTTACCTAAAAATATGACATGCTTAAAATCAAATTCACAGAGGCCGAAGTTGAACAGTTATACCAACAATTCATGGAACATCCTTCTG